>JALXCG010000541.1 GCA_026991065.1 Gemmatimonadota bacterium
GGTGATAACAGGCTGGTGAGTGGGTCAAGAGGTTGCCGCCGAGGATCCAGATGCAGACCACCGGTCGCAACTGGTCGTAGTCCTGCCCGGAGCCGAGCTGCTGCAGATAGAGGCTGCTCCAGTTGTGAAGCATGCGTGCCGGAAGCGAGCGCCGCAGTTCCAACTGGATCTCGATCTGGTAGATCACCCCGTGCTGATCGGTCGCTTTTACATCCACGATGGTCAGCTTGTCACCCTCGAACTCGCGCTCATTGTAGGGATTGAGAATCTCCACCTGGGTGATCGGCGGGGTCGGCTCCAGGACCCCATTGAGGAAGTCGAGCAGCAAGTCAGAATGCCGGGGCGAACCCAACAAAGCCTTGAAAACACAATCAACTGTGGGATCGATGCGGTGCTTCAACGGTCTTCCGTCCCATCTTCAGCAGCGCCCGCCGCACGGGCGGCGCGGACCAGCCCGATCCTCCGCGACCGGACGGCCCCGGAGAGGATTGAGGGCGTGAAAGCCCCCAGTTCGCGCAAGAACGGGACCAGCAGCCGCTTTGCACCTTCCGCACCTAGGAGCGTGTCGCGCATTGGCTTCACGTCGCCCCGCACTCGTTCCTGCTCCGATCTCTGCGTTGCTAAGTCCTTGAAAGGCAACCAGCTTTCCTGCGGACTCAGCGCCTTGATCTCGAAACAGGCCCGAATACGAGGCTCGAAAGCCAATGCACGACACGCTCCTGGCGCACCCATTCTGGTTCGAGAGATGAATGCGGTTGTCGGTGATATCCAGGTCGCGGTGGAGTTCAAAGCGGCGAAGAGTGTTCGGGCGCTGGATCTGCGGGGGTTGCGCGCGCTGGCGGCAGTGATGCCGCAGCGGGAAATTCTGGAAAATCATTGACTCTGTTCCCGATTTTCACGAAATTCCATACATGAGTCAACGAATTCAGCCAATTCCACGCCTTCTCAAAGTGGGTTTCTCACCGAATCCGCTCACCGGTTCAGCGGCGTCCTTTCTCTGGGGGCCGCGCCAAACCGGCAAAACCACGCTTCTCCGCCACCAGTTTCCCGACGCGCGGTACTACGATCTTCTCGATACAGAACTCGCCGCCACCCTCGCGGTTCGCCCGCGAACCTTGCGCGAAGAGGTGCTGGCCGACCGGTCCGCGGTGGTGGTGCTGGACGAGGTGCAAAAGATCCCCGCCCTGCTGGAAGAGGTGCACTGGCTGCTCGAAAACACTGCGACGCATTTTGTTCTGTGCGGATCGAGCGCGCGTAGCCTTCGGCGCAAGGGACACAATCTCCTGGGCGGCAGGGCGATCGAGTTCCACCTCCTGCCATTGACCAGCGCCGAGCTGGCCCGGCTGGATCTGTGCAAGGTGCTGAATCACGGTGCTTTGCCCGCGCACTACTTGTCTCCGGACCCGCGCCGGCTCTTGCGCGCCTATGTCAATGCATACATCAAGGAGGAGATCATCGATGAATCGGTCACGCGCAATGTGCCGGCGTTCTCGCGCTTTCTGCAGATCGTCGCCCTCACGCATGGACGGCAACTGAACTACGCCAACATCGCGCGCGAAACCGGCGTCTCGGCGGCAACTGTGCGGAGCTACTACCAGATCCTGAAAGACACTCTTCTCGGTTTCGAACTCGAACCCTGGCGACGAGCGCGAAATCGACGTCTGGTCGAAACATCGAAGTTCTTTCTCTTCGACGTCGGAATCGCGAATCACCTCAATCCCGAGACAGGGGCAATCAGCGCCGGAAGCGACACCTTCGGCCGCGCTTTCGAGCACTTCCTGCTGAACGAGTTGCGTGCCCATCTCGCCTATCGGGATCTGCACCATTCGCTCCGCTACTGGCGCACCCATTCCGGCCATGAGGTGGATGCGATTGTCGGTGATATGCAACTCGCGGTGGAGTTCAAAGCGGCGAAGAGTATTCGAGAGCGCGATTTGAGGGGGCTGCGCGCGCTGGCGCAGGAGCACGAGGTCGGACGCAGCATCATTGTGTCGCGAGAGAGCAGACCCCGGCGAACGAGTGACGGCATCGACATCTTGCCGTGGAGAGATTTCTGCGGCCTGCTGTGGGCGGGGGAACTGATCGGATAGGGTCGGTTGGATGAACGGGGAGCGATGGAATCCGCGCGCAGGCAGCCGATCTCTGCGTTGCTGAATCCTTGAACGGCAACCAGCTTTCCGGCGGACTCGGCGCCTTGATCTCGAAGCAACCCCAAGCACGCGACCCGAAAGCCGATGTGCGACAGGCGCCTGTATCGAGATCATGAGTCGCGGAGCGGAGTTGCCGAACAAGTAGGTCGATTCGCTTCGGCACCAACGGCCATCGCCAGCGATGAGCCGGCGCCTCGCGCGGTTGCGGGAGAGCGGATTCGGCCAGGAAGGGAGTGGGCGGTGCCGCGCTCTGCTCCGATGGGAGAGCCGGGGTTCGGGAAAACGCTGGGCCGGAGCACTCCTCCCCCCAAAGAGATGACGCGCGGAGGTCAGGGAAAGCGGTGGCGCAACTACGGAGTGCCGAGGTTATTCGATCTGTGCGAGGGGGTCGAAACGCTCGAGATGGCGGCGATACCACTCGATCGTGCGTTGAAATGCCTCTTCTTGCGGCACTTCCGGCGCCCAGCCGAGGATCTCCCGGGCCAGGGAGGTGTCGGCGAGAAGGCGCTCGACCTCACTGCCCTTGGGGCGCGATCGCTCGGTGGCGGAGATGATTTCGATTTCATCGTGGCCGATCAGTCGGCCCAGGGTGTGCGCCAGGTCGCGGATGCTGATCTCGGTGCAGCCGCCGATGTTCATGGTTCGCCCGACAGCATCTTCGGTCTCGGCGGCGAGGAGGAAGGCGCGCATCGAATCGGTGACGAAGTTGTAGTCGCGGGTCGGGTAGATGTTGCCCAGGCGCACCCGGTTGCCGCGGAGCAGTTGAGTGATGATGGTGGGAACGATGGCGCGGGTCGATTGGCGCGGCCCGAAGGTGCAGAAGAGGCGCACCGCGGTGACCGGCAGGGCAAAGGAGCGGTGGAAGGACTCGGCCAACTTGTCGGCTGCGATCTTCGACGCCGAATAGGGCGATTGCGCTTGCAGGGGATGGGTTTCGCTGATCGGGACTTGCTGCGCGGTGCCGTAGACCTGGCTGGTGGAGGTTTGCACGAACCGCTCCACACCGGCGTCGCGTGCGGCTTCGAGAAGGTTGAGCGCCCCCTCGACGTTGACTCGGACATAGGATGAGGCGGCATGGTAGGAGTAGGGAACGCCGATCAGCGCCGCCAGGTGGAAAACCACGTCGACGCCGCGCAGCACGCGATGCATCATGCGGGCGTCGCAGACATCGGCGGCGACAATCTCCATCTCCCCGGCCAGTGGGGAGGTGTCGAGCCAGCCGCGTGTGCCGAGTGCGTTGTAGTGTACCAGGGCACGCGTGCGGGCGCCCTTGCGCACCAGGGTTTCGGCCAAGTGGCTGCCCAGAAATCCTCCGGCGCCGGTGATCAGAACTTGTCTTGTGGCCCAGTCGAACATCCTGTTGGCTCCGTCCTGCTGGTCACTTGGGCGCTGGGGCGGGTGCATGAGTGGCGGAGTAAGTCGGCAGGCCGCCGTGGGCAGTGGGGTTGCCGCTCCGTTGATCGCTTCCGGTTTGGTGCGCCGAAGTTCCTGAATGGTAGATGGATCGGGCTCCTGTGTAAACCGTGAAGAAAAGCTCCCGGGCCGGTCTGGTCTCGTTGAAGGGGCATCGGGAGTTCTGCTGCCCCCGCCGCGCGCGGAGGAGAGGGTGCGCGGGTGAGATTCTCCGCTCGGCACGGCTCTGTTCTGTTGCTACCCTTAGCCTGCCGGCTTCGGCGTGGTCGCTTCAATCCACGGAAACGATGATCCCGCGAGTGTACACAATCGCCGGCAGGCAACTGAGAACCCTGGAGCGAGGGAACTGGTCGATGTCTGCAATTCGTCTGGTCTCTTTTACGACGCGGCTGCAGATGGGCGGGGCGGAGAACCGCCTGCTCTATATCGCGCGGGAGTTGCAGCAGAGGGACTATCACCACACGGTGGTGACACCGTGGCGTCCCACGCCGACTCAATCCGCCTGGTTCGGTCCGTTGCGTGAGCATTTTCTCGATTGCGGCACCGAGGTACGGGATCTGGGGCTGGAGTGGGACCAAAGCGCATTCAGCCTTGATCCGCGGCGGCTGGCACGCAAGGCCGCTCACATAGCGGCCATTGTGAGGCGCTTGCGCCGTTTTCTGCGGGACACGCGGGCCGACCTGCTCGACCTGCACGTTGAGAGGGCGATCGCCTACGGCGCGCTCGCCGGGCGCTTGGCGCGAACCCCCGCAGTGGTTGCCACCGAATATCACCTGGGGATGTGGTCCTCCCCCCGATGGCGTTGGGTGGGCCGGCATCTGGTCCGTCACGGCATCGATACACTGATTGCCGATTCAGAGATTCGGCGGCGGGAAATGGAGACGTTTTTTGGCTTGCGCCGGGAGCAGACCATTCTGGTGCGCAATGGCCTTGATCCGCCCGCGTCGCAGCTCACGGTGGAGCAGGCAAGGTTCCGGCTCGGGCTGCCTCCCCGGAATGGACGGGTGATCGGCATGATCGCCGGTTTGGTTCCCTACAAGGGGCAGGATCTCCTGGTGGAGGCGGCGCCGCAGGTATTGAGAGAGGCGCCCGATAGTCTCTTCCTGTTTTGCGGCTACGCCCGCGACGATGCCTATCGGCGGGCGCTGGAGCAACGGGTGGAGGAACTCGGGATTGGAGAGAGGATACGCTTTGTCAGTTATCCGGGTCCCATCGGCGATGTCTGGAAGGCGATCGACCTGCATGTGCATCCGTCCCGTTTCGATTCCGCGCCGCTCACCATCAGCGAGGGGATGGCGCTGGGCAAACCCCTGGTGGCAGCCGCCGTGGGCGGCATCCCCGAGCTGGTGGAGGAGGGTGTATCCGGTTTGCTGGTGCCGGCGGATGACAGCGAGGCGTTGGCGGCGAGCATTGTTCGGGTATTGCGGGATCCGGCACTGCTGGCGCGCCTCGGAGCCGGAGCGCGGGCGCGCTATCAGGCGCGGCACCGCCCCGAGTTCATGATGGCCCAGCTGGACCATGCTTTCCGCAGTATGTTGGCCAGACGCCGGGCGTTTCGCGACGCGAAGGAGTAGTTGCATGCAGCCGCTATTGGTGATTGGTGCCCAGGGGTTCGTGGGGCGCTATTTTGTTGTCGAGTGGTTGC
>JALXCG010000542.1 GCA_026991065.1 Gemmatimonadota bacterium
CCAACACCGCCGTGCAGCCGTACAGAAGCCCATGCTCGAAAGCAAGCGTGCGCAGCCCCTTGATCACGCCGTGAGTGCGCACGAGAACCTCGCTCTCCGCCAACTCGACCGCCTTCCCATCGCGAAACCCCTCGAGACGCAAGCGATAGCTACCAACCGGAAGCCGCGCCGGCAAACGCAGGACCGCCCGCAACCGCCGGCCACCATGCGCAACCGGATGCAGGTGAATCCCTTCCGGATCGTAGCCAAAGAGACCATCCCGCTCCTTGAGCGCGACCAGGTCCCCAAAGAACTTCTGCGTCGGGCCGCGCCCCGCCCCCAAGGCCCAGTAGCCGATGTCGCAACCGCGTCTAACCTCCTCGGAAGCCAACTCCTCCAGCGGCACGCTGGTGGACAAAAGATAAACGGTCGGAATCCCCTCGAAATCCAGGTCCCCGACATTCATCCACAACAGGCCCCAGACTTTCCCTTTGCGCTTCAGACCCAGGTCTTCCCGCGCCCCCTCCAGCACCAACGCCAGTTTCTCCGGCGCTCCGGCCGCCAGGTCCGCCTCCACCTGTACCTCTGCCCCCCCATAGAAGAGACCGATATCAACCACGTCCGGAGTCACCTGAAGCTCGGTCCCGGCGGCGCCGCCGCTCCTCTCCTCAACGGCTGCCGCCACACCGCTTCCACCAGAGTTAAGCACCGCCGCCGACAGAGCCAACCTCAGCATCAGACGCCACCCGCGGATCGCTTTGTCCCACCGCATCATCCAGGCCCCCCGTGATAGGCAACCATCAGCGACGGCGTCAGCAGTAGCCCGAGCAACATCTTGACCATGACCACCAGAACAATCACCGCCAAAAGAATTTTCAGTTGCTCAGCCTTCAGTTTGCGTCCCGCGCGTGCGCCGATTTGCGCGCCGATTACCGAACCAAGCAGAAGCAGCAAGGCCAGAATGAAGTCCACAGTGTGATTCATCTGGGATTGCAGAATGGTCACGTTGATACAGGTGAAAAGAATCTGAAAAAGGCTGGTGCCAACCACCACATGCATCGGCATCCGCAGCAGGTAGACCATCACCGGCACCATGATGAAACCGCCGCCAACCCCCATGATCGCCGCCAGCAGACCAACCACGACTCCCAGCCCGAAGGGGATCAGCGCCGACATCGTCACCCCGGAGCGCGGAAACTCCATCCTGGCCGGCAGCAGCGCCAGCAACCGTTGCCAGCCTGAAGGACGCTGTGCGCTGCTCACAGCCGGCACCCGCCGCGCCGTGCCCCGGAGTGTTGCCAGGCTTTCGAAAAACATATAGGTTCCGACACCTCCCAACATCAAAACATAAACCACCGTAATCACAAAATCCGCCTCCCCCATGGTGCGCAGAAGCTGCATCACCCGCACGCCGACACTGCCGCCCATCAGCCCCCCCAGGAGCATCAGCGTGCCGATCTTGAAATCCACGTTGCCGGCGCGAAAGTGTGCATAGGTTCCGGAAGCAGAAGCAGCAACAATTTGGTTTGAGTCCGATGCCGCGGCCACCGTCGGAGGAATGCCGATCATGATCAAGAGTGGCGTCATCAAGAACCCGCCTCCGACCCCGAACAAGCCCGACAGAAATCCGACCAGGACGCCCAGCCCGATCAGCAGAATGCTGCTGGCCGCGGTACCCGCCACCGGTAGATAGATCGGCATTCTCTTCTCCTAAGCGTCCGTCGCCACGGTCGCCTCCGCACTCGGCGGCAAGTACAACGAAAACGTCGTCCCCTCGCCCATCCGGCTACTGACTTCCAGGCGACCGCCATGCTTGACTACAATTCCGTAACTTACAGCCAATCCCAATCCGGTTCCGACTCCGACCTCCTTGGTCGTAAAGAACGGATCGAATATTGAATCAAGATCCTCTTTTCGAATGCCGACTCCCGTGTCCCGAATGTCTACAGACACCCATCCGTCGCCCGTCCGGCGACCGACAATGGTTACCGTTCCACCATCGGGCATCGCCTGGATCGCGTTCAGAAACAGGTTGAGAAACACCTGTTGCAACGCGCGCGGATTGGCACGAATCGTCGGCAGATCAGGGGCAATATCGGGATCGAATTTCACATTTCCATGACGCGCTTCATGCGCCAGCAGGCGGGTGCAGCCGACGATCAGTTCTTCCAGCACAACCGGCACCATCACCGGCTCCTCGACCCGCGTGAAATCCAGAAGATCGCGCACCGTCGAACTGGCGCGCTCGATCTGCGCCTGAATATCCCGCACCAATTGGAGCCGCTCCTCCTGGCTGTAGTCCCCCTCATCCTCAAGCAGCGCCTCCGCCGTCAAGCCGATGTTGTTGAGCGGATTGTTGAGTTCATGGGCAATTCCGGCCGTCAACGTTCCCACCGCCGCCATGCGGCTGGTACGAGCCAATTTCTCTTCGTGGCTCTTGATCTCCCCCAGCATCCGATTAATCGCCGCCACCAGATCGGAAAACTCATCCTGGTATTTGCGCACCGGCTGAATCGGCGAGTAGTCGCCTTCGGCGATGCGCTTGGCGTAGGCAACAAAACGCTCCAACTGTTTCAGTGTCTGCTGCGAAAGGTGATTGGCGAGGAACGCAATCACCAGCAGCACCACAACGATGCCCGCTGTAGCCGCAATCTTCGAAGCGCGCATCATCGTGTGCAGGCGCAAACGCTCGCGATCACGGAGCAGCCGCCCATCCTCGATCGCCCTGGCCCCGCTCTTGCGCAGGCGCGACTCAATCATCGCCCGCGCGCCGGGGGAACCGCTTTCAGCGCTGGCGTCGAGCCCGGCCAACTGCTCCAGGAGCCGATCATACTCGCCCAGATTCGCCTCAATCGCGGCAAATGAGCGCGCCCCGGCCGAACTACTCACATGCTCCCGCGCAGCCCGCAACAAACCGTGAGCGCGGCCCACATGAGCGAAAGCATCGTCGAGATTCGTCTGATAGAGCAGATAGTCCTTCTCGTATCGTCGCGCCTGGTCCAACTCGAAAAGATAGAGACTAACCTCTTCCAGGAGTTGTTGTGACCTGCCGATCTCCTCCACCGACACGATCCACGCCAACGCGACCACCACCGTAAGAACAAAACAGATCCCCATACTCACGCCGATGCGCAAACGAATACTGATACGGGGACGGGCGGCGGGAGAAGCGGTGGGATCGGCCGACCCCGGATGAACAGCAGCGTTCCCGGGGCCCGCGACGAAACGCTGGCTTCCTTGCATTGGGAGACTCCGGCAAAACTTGGCTCGGAACAACTTCCATACTAGCGCAGACTTCGGCGCCGCAGCACATTTCCCGTCACATTTCCCGGAAAAATATGTATATGGTTCCGATGAACAGATTCGATCACCCGACGCGACGTGATTAGCGAACTGTTGTCTTTGTGCACCCAGACCGTTGCATCTCAAGAAAATGCGGCCCGCAACGGAGCACCACTCCGCTTCGGACAGCCGGGATCTCGCCGAAGAGGCGGGCGGACCCGGCATCCGGCATTGGCTCCTCTTCGCCTCTCCCAACAGCCTCCGGGGGCACAGATCAGCGCCGCCGGCGGAAACTACCAGTCACCGGGGGCATCGCTCTCAACGCCGACGCAATCGCTCCAGGAGTCTCCGCCAGCGTCCGGAACCCACCATCTGGTCGGCCACCGCGAGAATCCTCTGAATCACCTCCAGCAGATCCCCCTCACCGGCCCAGTGCTCCCGCACCAACTCCGGATCGGTGTGATTGACCACCCGGTGGAGCACAAAAGCCGCCACCGCAATGTCGTCCACCAAACCCACCGGGCCGAGCAGAAGCTCCGGAAGCAGATCGACCGGTGAAAGGAAGTAGGCCACCGCACCGGCCAACTGCGCCTTCTGTCCGGGCGGCACGCGCGGATCCCGGGCCAGCTTGTAAAGCAGGTGGAAGAGGTCCGGCGCCAGCAATATGAGTTCGGTCCACTGATGCCGGCGCCCGGCTTGAGAAGTGCTCCACTCCTGTACTCGGCGGCGCAGTTGCCGGTAGAAATCCTCTTCTCGATCGCTCATCGCCATCCTCTCTCGTGCGGTGCGGGTCGGGTTTCTCTGGTCAGGGCGGCGGCAAGTCAGAATAGCCGCCGGCGAGCGTGGCCTGGCCCGAATTTTTCTAGGGGAAGCCCGTCCCTTGCGGCATGATCGCCGGATCATGCGCCTTCAGTCGACACCACTTCGCGCCACCCTCAGTCTGCTCTTCATAACCATCATATGGGGTTGGACCTTCAGTTGGATGAAGACCGCCCTGAACACCGCCGACCTGCTCCTGGGCCCCGCCGGCGAGATGACCGCCCAGGCACTCTTCCTCACCGCGCGCTTCGCCCTGGCCGCACTCGTTCTGCCCCTGCTGGTGCCCACCGGCACCTTCTCGAACCTGGCGGCCGGCGCTCTGTGGCGCGACGGCATCTGGCTCTCGCTCCTGCTCCTTGCCGGATTCTTTCTGCAACTCTTCGGCCTCGCCGGGGTTACACCGCCGGTCTCCGCCTTTCTTACCAGCCTCTACGTGGTCTTCACGGCCCTGCTCGCCCCACTCATCGAAAAACTGCTCGGTCCCAGCGGCGTCCGCCACCGGCTCACCCGCGGAGTCAGCCTCGGCATTCTGCTTGCCACTTTCGGCGCCACCTACATCGGCGGGCCGCCACAGATCAGCCTCGGCATCCATGAGCTTCTCACCATCCTCAGTGCCATCGCCTTCGCCCTGCACATCCTCTTCACCGACCGGATCACCCGCCGGCAACCGCCGCTGGTGATCACCGAGATCACCTTCATCGGCGCTACCGCCGGCTCCCTCGGGGTACTCGTCATCGCTCTGGCGCAGCCGCAGGCTCCCACGCCCCATGCCCTGCTCCCGCTCCTCCGGCACCCGGATTTCTGGCAGCCCCTGGCCTACACCTCCGTTCTCGGCAGTCTTCTCGCCATCACGCTGATGAACCTCTTTCAGCGCGAAATGCCCCCGGCGCGCGCCGCGGTCCTCTACGCGCTCGAGCCGGTATGGGCAGCGCTGATCGCCCTCGCCACAGGTCTCGCCAGCGCCGACATCTGGCTCCTGGTGGGCGGAACGGCCCTGCTGGCCGGCAACCTGCTGGCTGAATTCTGGTAGGAGGACGCGACCGGAGGCCCCATCAGCCCCCACCCCATTCGGACGCTACCTACTTGCAGCGCCCCTCTTCGAGCGAACTCAGGTCAT
>JALXCG010000543.1 GCA_026991065.1 Gemmatimonadota bacterium
CCCCTCCAGCTTGCGCAGGATCGCCCGCGCGCTCATGCTGCCCTTGTAGACATAGAGCGCCGCGGAAGCGTCCGCGTCCAGCGCCGCTTCGCTCACCCGCAGGCGGTGGCTGACCGCGAAGATGACGCGCTCGGCGAGACCGCCCTCGACCAGTTCGATCCGCCGCCAGACCGCGTCGCGGCTCCAGAAGCCCATCACCTCCAGATAAACCGGCGGGCGGTCGGGGTGGGTGAAGCGAAGATCGGGGATGCAGAGGCCGAGACCGAGCCGGTGGAGCAGTTTGGTGGCGGTGCGCACTTTCCAGGAACTCTCCTGGCGGCGGAAGGCGGCGACCAGGCGCTCCACCTCGTCGGGCAGCCGCACCTTCTCCCGGGGACGCGGCACCGGGGGTTGCCCGGCCGGCGTCTCCGCGCTTGCGGCCGCGGCGCCAGCGCTGCTCTTGTTGCTCTCCAGTTGAAACTGCAGCGCGCGCCGCTCCCGCCCCCAGAGAATGTCGGCCCGCAGCGAGAACTCCGCGCTGCCGCGCAGCGCCGGCAGCAGCAGCGCCAGTTGCAGCCCGTAGCGGGTGCCGGCCTGGAACAGACTCGCCGGACCGTCCACCTGAATCCGGTAGACGCCATCGGGGAGCGGATCCAGGCGAAAGAGCAGGCGGCGGAATTTCAGCGTGCGAAAAAAGAGCCGCGCCAGCCCCGGCTCATGGAAGCGCGCCTCGATCACCACCCGCGTCGCGCGCAACAGGATCGCCTGATCCAGGTTCTGATCGTAAAGCCGCAGCAGCGCCTCCGCATCCAGCGACTCAAACTCCACCAATCGCTGCGCCTCCTTGAGATCGGCGTGGAGCCCCTCCTCCAGCGCCGCGGCGCTCAACCCATGACGCGCCGCAACCCGCGTCAACACCGCGTCACGGTCGAACCGCTCACCCGGCTGCAGCGCGCGCCGCACCTCCGCCGCGTGGGCAAAAAGATCGGCCCGCAGCAGCGGTGGATCCACCTCGCCCGGCGCCTGAAACTCACAGCGATCGAGGAGCAGCTTGCGCAGGCCGTTGGCCACCAGTTGCTCGAAGGGCTCCACCGCCACCCCGTCCAGCGCCTCCTTGATCCGCGCCCGGCTCTCGCCCACCGACTCGCGCAGAATCTCCCCATAGGCCGCGGCGATCTGGGCATAGCGCTCGCGCAGCCGCGGCTGGGGCCGCAGCGGTTCGATCCGGCCATTGCGGGTGCGCACCCGCACCAGGTCAGCGGTAAGCACTGTGGTCCCGCCTCCGTTGGCTGGTGTATTGCTCGGCGGTGTCGGCGGCCACCAACTCATAGAGCAGCGCTTGCTTCTCCCCCTGCTTGCGCAGAATCCGCCCCAGTCGCTGCACATGCTCGCGCACCGAGCCACTGCCGGAGATCACAATGGCGACATTGGCGGCGGGAATGTCCACCCCCTCATTCAGCACCTTCGAGGTGGCCACGGCGCCGTAGCGCCCCGCGGCAAACCCCTCCAAAATGGCGCTGCGTTCCCGCACCCGGGTCTGGTGGGTGATCACCGGGATCAGGAACCGGCGCGACACCTCGTAGGCGGTGACATTGTTCTGGGTAAAGAGCAGCACCCGGTCGTGGCGGTGCTGGTGCAGCAGGTGCTCCACGTACTCCAGCTTCGACGGCGCGGCGAACGAAAGCATTCGCTGCTGCTGGTAGGCGCGCATAGCGCGCCGTCCCGCGGCGCTGCGCGACGAGCGGATGACAAACTCCGCCCAGCCGCCGGGCTGCGACATGCGGATCCCCTGCCCAACCACAAACGCTCGGTAGATCCCCCGCGCCTCCTCGTAGGCGGCGCGCTCCTCCGGTGTCAGCTCCACCGCCACCCGCTGGGTGCGGTAGTTGGCCAGATACTCCCCGGCCAGTTCGCCGACGTCGCGACGAAATACGGTCGGCCCGATCAACCGCCGCAGTTCCTCTTCGCGGCCATCACCACGCTCCGGAGTGGCGGTCAGCCCGAGCCGGAAAGGCGCCAGGCTGGCGGTGGCCGCAAAACGGTAACTGCTTCCCGGCAGGTGGTGCGCCTCGTCGAACACCACCAGGCCGAAGCGCGCGCCGAGGTTCTCCATGTGCAGATGGGCCGAATCGTAGGTGGTCACCGTCAGCGCTTGCACGTCGTACTCGCCGCCCCCCACCAGCCCCACCGGGCCGCCGAAATTGACCCGCAGCAGATCGAACCACTGCCGCACCAGGTCGAGCGTCGGCGCCACCACCAGCGTGGCGCGGCGCACTGCGTCGATCGCCATCAGCGCCACTTGCGTCTTGCCCGAGCCGGTGGGCAGCACCACCAGACCGCGGCCGCGGTTGCCGCGCCAGGCGCGCAGGGCCTCTGTCTGAAATGGCCGCGGCTCACGGACCACCCGTAGTCCCCGCTCCAGCGTGGCATACTCCCGCGCTTCGTCGCGGTAGGGAATCCCCTGCTTTTCCAGGGCAAGGATGATGGCGGCATAGTCGATGGCCGGGGCGCGGAAGCAGCCGCTGCGCTCATCCCACAACACCCTCTCCGGCAAAAGCGCGGCATCCTCCACGGCGGAGAGTGCGAGCGTGCCGGCTTGAAAGCGGAGATTCAACATCGACGGGCGGCGGCCAGGGCTGAGGGTTGGCGAGAGAGGCGAAGCGAGGGGCAACTATAGCTTGCCCCGCTGCCTTTTTCAGGCAGCGCTCGGCCGGGGCCCGTATTCGCTAATGCTCACCGCGCGGCGCCGGCGCCCGGTCATTCACCCGCAGATCCTGGGCGGCGTTGATGGTGGAGCCGGGAATCGGGCCCAACCCGAGCAGCTTCAGCGCCAGATTCCCGCTCCCGCCATTGCGCAGCGGCGGCCGCGCAGTGTTGTAGTCGGGGCGCCCGCTGCCGGGATCGAAGCGCGTTGGGGGAACCAGGTCATAGAGATCGGCGCCGGCCTTCACGCCGGGCCCCCAGACCAGGAAGGGAATGGTGTAGTCCGCGGGAAGTGAAGGCGTGCCGTGCGAACGGCCGCTCCCGCCGTGATCGCTGGTCACAATGACAACCGTATCGCCGTGCAGCAGCGGGTCGCTTTCGATCGTCGCCAGCAGCTCCCCAAGATAACCATCCACCGCCTTGACCGCGCGATTCCAGGCCGGGCTGCCCCAGCCGCTCCTGTGCCCGGCGGAGTCGGGGTCGCGGTAGTGCACGAATGTGTAGTTGAAGTGGTGGTTGCGCAAGCCGGCGAGCAGAGCGGCCTGCATCGGAGCCGCGGTTCCGGGGGTTCCGCTCGAGCGGTTCAGATAGAGGTCGATCTTGTCGCGACCGTTGTCCGCGCCGGTGCGATCGGGCGCGCCGGCGGCTGCATTGTAGGAGTGCTCGAAGATGACGAACTTGGGTTTGCTGGCGTAGAGGGCGGTGGACAGGCCGTTGTCGTGCGCCACATCGAAGGTGCTGGCAATATAGGAGAGATGGGGATTGCCCGAATTGTGCAGGGTGGCGTCCGGCGCCGGCATGGCGTTGGCGCGGTAGCCGTGGTGAACGGTGTCGGGCTGGCCCGCCGGCTGCGTGACCGGGCGCCCGGTGAGCATGCTGATGTGGTTGGGCAGGGTGATGGTGTGGGTGTAGTCGGTGCGCGCGTTGAAGGTGCTCGCCCCCTCCCGGCGCAGGCGCGCGAAGTTGGCGTAGTCGCCCGCGCGGTCGCTCTCGATCAAGGCCTGCAGCAGGTCGCCCCGCAACCCATCCACGCTGATCTGAACCACATGGCCGACCGGCGCGGCGGTGGCGGCGGATCCTCCCCAGCGGAGAGCGACCGCGACAATCAGGGCGAAAGCGGGACGGGAAGAGATGGCGATTCGGCGCATGGCATTTCGGGCAACGAGGGTGCGGAGAGCGCGGAGGGCGTTCGGCACGGACAGAGCAACGTTTTTTAGCATACCACCGTCGGCCCATCAGATGTGCGGCGCGGCGGCACGAACACCCGGCGCCGGCGCCAGTCGCGCGGGCACTGGTTCGGCCGCGGTGAAGAGCCGCGCCTCAGCCGCTCCGCCCGCTCACCGCCGAATCCTGGTGGATCGGGAGTGTTGCCCGGTTGCCGCCGCTTTTGAGCCAAGGCCCGCCGTGGCGCAGGCGCCTCTTCGGCCAGGACCCGGCGGTCCACACGGCGATTTGCTCCGGGGCGACGGGCGGCGGCGTGGCGATGGGCCGGCGCGGTGCAGACAAATCAAGCCGAAAATGGTGTTTGGTCTGTTGGGTCGGGCGGCGGGACTGCTCCACCAACCCACTCAGCGCTGGTGGCGCGCGAGGTCGATGCGCGGCAAGAGCGGCGGAAAGTGTCCGCTGCCCGAAAGCTCGGCGTAGCGACCATATTCGAGGGCGGCGCCGGCGCGCTCACCGGCCCCGCGATCGGGCGCGGCGCCGCTGAAATCGTCGTTGAAGCCGGGCAGCAGACAACCGTCATCCTGACCCGCGGCGCCCTCCGCCAGCCAGATGATCCCCGCCTCGGGGTCGTTGGCGGGATCGTAATCGGGCTGGTAGTCGCAGTCATCCAGGCCCCAGAGCAGATGCTCGCCGAGGGCTTCGAGTTCGGTGATATCGCCGCTGCAAAGATCGTAATCGTAGTGGTTTTCCTGACCGGGCGGCGCCGTGGTGGTGTCGTCATCGGCACGCGAGTGGAAGGCCCACTGGCGGGCGGGTTCGCGCACCTGAAAGATGTTGTTGCGAGAGACCAGGTTGAAGACCGGGCCGCGGTTGCTGTTCTGATTGACCACGTCATGCGCCACGCCGCGGCCGAGCACCGCCTGCGGCAGGCCGTTACAGACGATCTCCGGCTGCAGGGTGGTGTTGTGATAGAGATAGATGCGCCCGTTGCCGTAGAAATCGGTGCAGTTGTCGGGATAGGAATCGAAATTGTTGCAGCCATTGCCCAGTTTCACAAAAACTCCGGCGTTGCTCTCCTCCGCGGGGAGTGTGCCGGGCTGCTTGCGGCTACCGGCGGCCACATTGCGAAACACGTAGAGCGGGCCGATCGAAGTGGTCGCCAGGGCGATCATGGTCTGGGAACGGTCGATGTAGTTCTCCCAGATGCGCACATTGACCCCACCCCCCTCCGCTTCGATCGCGTCATCCCAGCAGTCGGCCAGGCGGTTCTGATAGATGTCGGAATCGGCGCCGGGAAAGCCGTAGTCGGAGTAGTTGGAACCGCC
>JALXCG010000544.1 GCA_026991065.1 Gemmatimonadota bacterium
GGATGGGTGCACCAAAAAAAGGAGGTAGGGGAATCGGGGTCCGCACTCGGCTGTGGATGCGAAGCTTGGCAAGAGGGGTGACCGGTTGTGGGAATGGGTGCGCGCAAAGCGTCGTGCGCACGCGGTGCGCGCTTCCGGCGCGGCGTGTTGCAGGTGGAGCGGTGGGCACTGATGTGACCACGTATCAACGGGGTGGGGTCGTCGCGGAGACGGCAACGGGCTGGTGCGCCACATGGCGGGACAGTTTGTGCGGCGGATTCGTGCGCCGATCGTGCGCAGCGCAGGGGGCGCGGGGATCTTCAAAGTTGCAGGTGAACGGCTTCTGCTGCAGGTGTTGGGTCGTGAATAGCCGTTGGGAGAGACAGGATTGCGGCATCGGTCCGAGACTTCTTGGAAATCTGGCACGCGGATTGCTTGTGAGGAAAGCGCTCGCCCCCCAACAATCGGCTTTCAACTCCACCGCATCTGGAGCCCCGCAACCATGAAGACTGGAGCAACCAGCATGAATCCGGCGACTCTCCGGCATACCGAGCCTTGTTTCGCACTCGCTAAGTTCTTGAGGGTTTTTCTACTCCTCCTGCTTTGGGGTGTGCCCCGCGCCCATGCAACCATTCCGGAGTTTAACCCGGCTGATTACGTGTTCGGCCCCTCTTCCTTTAACGAGCGCGGCTATGAGCGCAGCGCGAAAGTGAATCTGGCCACCGATCGGGAGAGGGTTCAACCTTTCAATGGGAATCTGAGCTTCACCCAGCCATTATTCGAGCTTCCTTTGCGCGATGGGTTCACTCTGCCGATTGTTTTGACCTACAACGGCAGCGTTGTTTATCGGTCACGGGTAGCGCGAAAGAGGATTGGTGCGCCAACTGTTACTACCAGCGCGCCGGCGTGGATCCTGGGCGTGGGAGGCTATGCGGCTCACACCTGGAATTATGAAACCCGCCTGGTTTGCGATTGGGATGGGCGGCACGAGGATTCCGATCCGGATGAGTTGGTATTTCTGGTGGATGGCTGGGATGCGGAGTGGAGCGACTGGACTTCCGGTCGGAGTCTTGGGGAGTTTCGCTTCTTGCGCGCCGAGGGCAGTCTGTTGACCATGGTTGCCGGCTTCGCCATGGCTCCAATGCCGGGTCCTCGTGAACACGAAGGGTTCAAATTGTTGCCGGCCAACCGCGGGATCTACAGCAAGGCGTGGGCGCCGCCGGTGCCCTCTGGATCGCCTACCTATCTCGACGAGGCTTACCACCGCGATCTGGTGATTCACGAAGCGAATGGAGTCGAGACCCACTTCGTGGAAAAGGTGCCGGCTTGGGAAGAGATCGGCCGGTTACGTTTTTCAGATGGCTTGGACGGGGAACGCTTCCCCATTGCGCCGCTACTCGACCGGATCGTGTTTCCAACCGGGGAGACGGTTTATCTGGAGTATGAGGAGCGATACTTCGGGCGTCCGGTTCTGTGCGAGATCAACATTCCCAGTGTGGGGGTGCACTACTTTGTTTCGGTCTCCGAGAATCACACTTTCAGCGGGGTGGTGGAGAACACTTGCGATTTTACTTTCAACTCTCACGGGCGCCCGGTACCGGTGCAGGCGTCGCGAGTGGAGCGGGCGCGTTGGAGTTTTGAACTGGACCACGATGCGCAGCGCCTGCCGCGCTATGCGGTCACCTCCATTCGCAATCCGGAAGGTGACGAGACCGCTTTTTTCTACGAGAACTACGATCGCCGCACCAGGGCGAATCTGGTATACAATGCAGAGTATATGGAGGTCGGGTGCCGGCGGATCGCGCGCATCGACTACGCCACGGGTGGAGCGAGCGAGTATGCCTATCTGGATCCGACCGATGAGACAGGGAATCCATTTGTTTTCGATGTCCAGCTTTCGCAAACAAACGACAAAGTCGTTGTCAGCGCGTCGGAGAGCTACCGTGTCACCGGTCGCGAGCCTCACAGTACGACGATGGTGCGGCAGCGCCGGGTCTACTCCCACGCCGGCGGCGGCAGCGGTCGCCTGCTGCACGCCGAGGACTATGCCTACGACGGCGCGGGGACGCGGAATGACGGCAAGTTCAACGAAAACAGCGCCGACAACCGATTCTATACGACGATCCAATACTCGCCCGGAGAGATGGACTCCTCGCCGGGCAGACGCGTGCGCTACCTGTTTCAGCAGATGCAGTTCGATCGTCATTACGTGCGTGACGATCGCGTGGTGCTGCAGGATGACTGGCCCTGGGACATCAAACTGATTGGTCAGCGCGAGTATGACGACATCAGCAGCGATGGAGTTCAGGATCGACTGACGCTGCACCATTTTGCCCCGCGTTTTCTGGAGCGCACCGCCACGGTTGTGGGGTTCACCCCCCGCAGTACCGAAAATAGCTGGCGTTTCACCGCGGCGGACCCGCGGGACTCCACGGCTTGGAGTTACGAGTGGGCGGACGTCGCCGCGGATCCGGATACGCTGAATCTGCACTGCGTGGTGGAGGTCGCCGCCAGCGGCGCACGTACTGCACGCACTTTCAGCAGCGGCTACCTGGACATCCCGGAGGCTTCAGGTCAAGAGGAGCCCGGTTCGTGCCCGACCTATCGCCCGCAACTGTTGATCGAGACAGCAACGCGGGATCCTGAGGGAGCGTTGCTCGCGTTGCAGAAGCGCTTCTATTACAGCAACCCCGCGGATCCCTATTTTCTCGGTCTGCAGCGGGTCCGGGATTACGCTTCACCGGTCGATTTTTCCGAGCGGACTTTTGCCTATGCCGCTCCGGGCCTGATATCCGTCATCACCGACGGTAATGGCAACACCACGGAGTTCGGCTACGAAGCGCAGGGGATGCGCCGCCGGATCGTCACCACAGCCGGCGAGGATTATGACCGCGGCTGGGCGGTTGTCGCCGATTCCCGTTTCCCCACGACGGTGAGTCGGCAGAACAGCGCAGGTGAAACGCTCACCTGGTCGTTCGAATACAACCATGCCGGGCAGGTGGTTGCGCAGACCGATCCCAATGGGCTCTATTCGGAAGCTGTTTACGACAGCCTCGGCCGTGTGCTCCAGGTCGCACTTCCGGGAGATTTCGATCTCTACGGGGACGTGGAGGCGCCAACCTATATCTATGATTACACCCCCACACTCACCTCCCTGGCGCAGTACCCGGATGGTGGCGAGCCCCTGATCAGTGAGTGGGAATTCGATGGGATCGGGCGCAATGATGTCGAGCGGCAGATCGGTCGCGACGGCACTGTGGTCACCAGCTCGACCCGGCGATTTGATTGGGCCGGCCGGATCGTTCGGGAGACCGACGCCGACGGGGTCTGGACCCGAACCGATTACGACAACTGGGGCCGCGTGACAGCAGTTCATTCACCCGACCGGAATGGTGGAGACGGTGATCTGGTTCAGCACTCCTATTGGTATATGCAGAGCATTCCTCTGGTCGGCGGCGAGTTTTCGCTCTGGGCGCCGACCTGCTATCTGCAGGAGCGTGTGACCGATGAAGTTGGCAATCAGACGCTGCGCTACACCGATTTGCGCAACACCCTTTGGGCGGAGTCGGTCCCGGATATGGGGACGACTTGGTACGATTGTGATTACCTGGGGCGCAGAATCGGGATTGTGACTCCGGCCGGGCGCGTTACGACTTTTGCCTACGATTTCCGGGGGCGGGTGACTGCCACATCGCGTCCCGACTGGGGTGCGGGCGCGGTCATGCTGCCTGTTCTGGCTGATACCCGGATCGATCCAACCCACGGCTTCGAGAGCAGTGTGGTACTGCGGCGAGGCAGCGTGTCGGAGGAGTGTGACATCAAGCCGTCTCCCTGGCCCTGTGAACCATTTGCCGGAGCCGGTGACGAATACCACTGGTATCTGCCGGAACCGATCGACGACGGCTACTTGCTCTTTGATGGTTCGTCGCTGCCGCCGAAAGAGGAGCTGGAGGAGTTTCAGATCCGGGCGACGTTGGATCTCGGCGTGGTCGCGGCCGGGGGCGCGGAAGAGACCGGGAGCACGCTGATCCGTTTTCGCGGCTATCTGAGTGATTGGCGGGAGGGGGAGATGTGGGAGCAGGCGCCGGAACTGCTGCCCGCCAATGAGCCGTGGCAGGAGATTCAGGAACCGGAGGGCGTCTACGATCTCTCCAATCTGGTTGCCGACCTGATCCAGGTGCGGGGCGACCGCACTCCCGGCATTTTTGTGGAGATCATGTCGGATCAGGCCGATCCGGTGCCGGTTTCCTATATCTTCGCGGCGGGGCAGGCTTCGCTGGAGATCGAGCTGCTCTCCGTGACCGGATCGCACAACGAGCTTCGCAATTGGTACGACAACAACGGCAACCTGATCTTCAGCCAGGATCCGGCCCTGGCCGCGGGTGTTGACGGTAACCATTTTCTCTACCGCCTGTACGATCCGCTGGATCGGCTGACCGAGATCGGCCGGCTGCATTGGGATGGCGCGGATCCCAGCGGACTCTCTCCCGATGAGCATCCGGATCTGTTTGTTCCGTTGTATGTTCATGAGTACGATACGGCGATCTGGGGCAAGGGGCTGCTGAGCGAGAGCTACAGCGATGACGGGGTTTGGAGTGAGCGGCTGGAGTACGATCCGCGCGGGCGGGTGGCGGCGCGCACGGTGTCGATTCAGTACCAGCAGGTGGATCTGCGCGACAAGCGCATCGCTTACCGCTACGACAAGCTGGACCATCCACTGCAACTCACCTGGCCGGAGTTTCCGGACTCCAGGCGGCAGGCGGTGACCTACGGTTACGACGAGCTGTTGCGCCTGGCGGATGTGGGTGTTTCGGCGAGCGATGGGGCGTATGCCTATCCCGATTTCTATGCCCACTACACTTTCAGCGCTGCCGGGCGGGTTACTCGTCTGGACAAGGGCAATTACGGGGGCTGGCCGGCGCAGACCCTGGACTACGTGCACAACCCGCGCGGTTTGGTTCGGTCGATCGGCGCCCCGGTCGCCGGCGACCCCGGCCGGGATTTCTATGAATCGCTCGACTACTACGGTGGCGGAAGCCACAGCAACGGTCGGGTAGTGGGATCACGGGTGGAGGTCAGTGCCGCGGATGGAAGCGGCGGCGCGCCGCACCAACTCGATCTGAGCTATGCCTACGACGGTCGCAATCGGCTCACCCACGCCGAGGGGCTTTTTGACGACCAGGCCCTGGA
>JALXCG010000545.1 GCA_026991065.1 Gemmatimonadota bacterium
GGGCAACCTGGGCGGTCGCGGGCAGAGCAGTCGGGCTGGGCGAAGCAGTGGAGGTCGCAGCGCGCCGCGGGGCCGGGGCGGCGCTGGCCGGGGCGGCGGCGAAGGCGCGGAGCCGGGGGTGCCGCCGCTGGCGGAGGTCAACCGCCGGCTTGGGGTGTTGGAGAGCTACATCCGCTTCCAGGTCCCCTATGAATCACCGGTCTTCACCCGGTTGCTGGAAGGGGGCGTGGAGGAGGCGATCGTCCGCGAGATCGCGGAGAGTTGCACCGCGTTGACACCCAGAGAAACGGAACTGTATGTGGAGCGTGAGGTCAAACAACGCCTGGGCGACTGCCGGCCGCTGCGTGCTGAAGAGGAGGGCCCGATCGCGTTCGTCGGCGCCGCCGGGGTGGGCAAAACCACGACCCTCGCCAAGTTGGCGGCGCGGTTTTCGCTGGGGGCGCGGCGCCGTGTCGGCCTGCTGACTCTCGACACGCAGCGCATCGCCGCGGTTCAGCAACTGCGTACCTACGCCCGCATTCTCGATCTGCCGCTGCGGGTGGTGACCGGGCCGAATCAGGCGCGCGAAGCGCTGGCCGCACTCGGCGAATGCGATTCCATTCTGGTCGACACCGGCGGCACCGGCGGCCGGGCTTCACCGCCGGTCGCGCTGCTCGGGGAGATCCTGGAAGCGATCGGAGTGCGGGAGTTGTTGTTGACGCTCTCCGCCCGTTCGGCAGCCGCCGATCTGCGCGCTTCCGCCCGTCGGCTCGCCTCGCTGGCGCCCACCCGGGTGGTGGTCACCCAGATCGATGAGACGGTTCGCCCCGGGATTCTGCTGACCGCGGCCGACCTTGGGCTGCCGATCAGCCACATCACTTTCGGCCCGGCGGTTCCAGACGACATTCGCGAGGCGCGCGCGACCGACTTGACCGCCCTGATCATGCAGGAGCCTGCCCGTGCCTGAATTCTACGATCTCTCCGCGGAGGGGCCGCTGACCGTGGCTCTGGCCAGCGGCAAAGGCGGAGTCGGAAAGACCTCGCTGGCGGTCAATCTTGGCCTGGCATTCGCCTCGTTGGATCTCGATACGCTCCTGGTCGATGCCGACTACTCGTTCGCCAATGCCGACATCATGCTGGGACTCGAAACGCCGGCAGAGGTCGACGCGGCGCTGGCTGCTGCCCACGCCGAGGTGGGCGGGCTTGAGTTGGAGCGTTTTCTGGTTGCGGGGCCGGCCGGGCTCGACTTTCTCCCGGGGGTATCCGGATCGCTCGCGTCGGCCAATTTGGACCGGATGACCGCAGCGACCATCGCCCGGCAGATGCGGCGTCTGGCACGGGATCGCGACGTTTTGCTCTTCGACACGGGGGCCGGCTTGGCAGGGTTGACTGTTGAGGTCGCGGCGCTGGCCGATCTGGTGCTGCTGGTGCTCACGGCGGAACCGACCGCGTTCATGGATGCCTACGGCATGCTCAAGGTGTTGCGGCGCTTTGCGCCACGGGCGGAGGTGCAACTCCTGGTCAATCGCGCCCGGGACGCCGCCGACGCCGCGGCGATGGCGGAGCGGTTTCGCTGTGTCACTGAGCGGTTCCTGGGGATGACGCTCGAAGTCGCCGGGTGGGTACCGGAGGACTCCAATGTTCACGCCGCGATCCGCTCTCAATCCGCGTTCTTCCTGGAGTGTCCCGAGAGCCCGGCAGCGCTGGCGCTCCGCGATCTCGCGCTCCGTTTTGAAACCTCCGCGTCGCCCCATGGCGATCGCGGACGCAGTTCCAAGACCCCGTCCCGAATGGTAGCGCCATGAAACATGAAGCCCTGTGGAGGGAGTACCAAGAAACCCACAGCACCGCGGCGCGCAACCGATTGATCGAGACCTATATGTCGCTGGTCGGGTATATCGCCTCAAAAACCGCGGCCAGCCTCCCCCCCCACATCGAGGTCTCCGATCTCGAGAGCGTCGGCATTCTCGGCCTGATGAATGCCATCGAGAGGTTCGATCCGGACAAGGGGATCGCTTTCGAGACCTTTGCCAAGATGCGGGTCTACGGCGCAATCATGGATGAGTTGCGGTCGCTCGACTGGATTCCCCGGTCGATCCGGCAGAAAACCAAGAAGATCGAAAGCGCCTACCGGACCCTGGACCAGGAGTTGGGGCGACCGGCGACAGTGACGGAACTGGCCGACCACCTGGGCATCAGCGTGCGCGAGTTTCACAAGATGCTGCGCGAGGTTTCCAGCACCACAGTTCTCTCACTGGAACAGATCTACTCCAGCGACACCAACAGCGGCACCATGACGCTTCTGGATGTCCTGGAGTCGACCAATGTCGCCAATCCACTGGAATCTTTGCAGTCTGAGGAGATGCGCGACGAGCTGGCGCAGACCATCGATCGTCTGCCGGAGAAAGAGAAGCTCATTCTGGCCCTCTACTACTACGAAGATCTGACCCTGAAGGAGATTGGCCGCATCCTCTCCCTTTCAGAGTCCCGAATCTCACAGATCCACACCAAAACCATCCTCAAACTCCGAGGTCGCATGCTCGATCAAACCCGGGCCACGGACCGCTCAATCGCCAAGGCGTAGTGCCGCGGTGACGACCCGGTTCGCGGTGGAGGCACGCCATGACCCGCCCCATCAGCACACAGAATCTCGTGAACCGAGTCGAGGCCGCTGTCCGCACAGTCGCTGAGCAGCAGCAGAAGAGTGAGACCGCGGCCAGAGCCGCCGCGGCAGTGACGGCGAAGGAGGCCGAACGCAGGACGCATCGGGCGGAATCCGCGGAGGAGAGCGAAAAGACCCGCACCCACAACCAACGCGAGCGACGAGCCAGGCGGGGCAAGGAAAAACACAAGAAACATGATGAGGAGCAAGCCGGCGACGAAGAACAGGCAACCGACGGCGCAGCCGGGGCGGAGCCCAATCTCATCGTCTATGACCAAGAGAGTCACCTGCATGAATCTCATCCCGGGAGCGCCGGTGAACACCTCGATCTGGAGGCCTGAGGCCATGTCACAACGCCTACTGAAACCACCACTCGCACTTCTTCTGTTGAGCCTCGTTGTTCCTGCTCTCTCGTGGGTCCTGGCGCGTCCCCATCTGCAGGCACACGAGTTGCGCGCACTGGCGCTGCTTTTCGTCGGCAGCCTCTTCCCGGCCGCGGCCGGTGCTCTCTGGGCACTCCGCCGGACGACCCGCGAAAAGCGTGGCAGAGCGCGCGGTGGAGCGACTGATCTTTGCTCGGCGGGCCTGGATCATGAAGAGAGCCCAGAGGAGCTGAATGGCGCACAGAGCGCGAAGGTGCGCAAATGGGTTGCGCTGAACCGTGACTTTCAACTGGCGCTCGACGCTTACCAGGCGCTGGAAGAACGCCTCGGCGAGATTGAGTCCCAAGTCGGGGATCTGGCCGCGCGCATCGAAGGCCGGCCGTCGGCGTGCGAGTCACGAAGGGCATCGTTTCCATGCTGATGATGACGGGCCGGGAACACCGTTGGCCGCCAACGGCGCCGCTTGAGTGGCTTCTCCCCTGGATCTTCTGTGGTTGCCTTTTTGGTGGCGGGACAGAGGTTCAGCCGGTTCGCGTCGATGGTTCCCGCCCAGCTTTTCACACTTTTCTCGCCGGCGGAGCACCAGTATCCGCGATGGATCAATTGGCTCTTGAGTTGTCGCGCCAACTGGCCGCCGAAGGATCCTACGGAGTGCTGGAAGTGATCGCCGACGGCACACTTCCCGCCCTGCTACAGGATCCCCTGAGATGGAAATCGGAGGGGCGCGTGTTGGTCATTCGACTGGATCGTTTCGAATCCGGCAACACTTACTCGACACGACTTCCCGGGATCTGGAAAAAAGTGGCGCCAAGCACCACGATTCATGCAGCGGTCACACTTTACTCGGGCAACAGTCAGATTCTGATGGCTGGACAACCGGTAAGGGGCGACGCCAAAGGCCGATGGCGGCAACGATTCTTCTCCGGCGAACCGGCGCCGCCGCCCACCACACTGGAGCGACGATCCATGGAAAAGGCGGCACTCAAGGATCTGGCGGCAAGGATTATCAAAGAGGTCCGGCGCTATGAGGATTCGACCGAGAAGCTTTTGGCGGAGAGCGGAGACAAGCAATGAATCAACCCGAGCGATCACCCAGCATCGCGCGCAACCGCGGCGACGACCTCGCCCACTACGTGCGGATCCAGATCTCCGACAACGGCCTCCGCGCCGAGTTGATGATCGAGCCACACACGCCTCCTTCGGAACCAACGACCATCGCCCAGTTGATTGCTCTGCTGAGACAAGAGGGGATTGTCTACGGGCTTCGCCCCCCCGCTCTTCACGCGGCACTTCGACGCATCAACGGCTTCTGCCGGAGCCGCGAGAGTTTCACGATCGCACTGGGCGAACCGCCGGAGAAAGGCACGGATGTGCTGGTTCAACCGGCGATCAGTCTGGCACTTCCTTGCCCCAATGATCTCGACCGTTCACACGGCCTCGCGCTCGCTGCCGTTGAAGCCTGCGGTGCGGTGGTGGCGGGAGACATTCTCGCGGAGATTCGCGTGGACTCCTCTTTGCATCCCGGGCGCTCGGTGTTTGGAGAGGATCTACACCCGATCCATACCGCCCTTCTGCATCTCAAGATCGGCTCGGGGATCGAGACCGACCTGCACGAGGATCGGCTCTTCTTGCGGGCGAAACGTGCCGGAATGGCGCTGTTGGAGCCGCCCCATCTCGACGTCCTTCCCCTTGAGGTCGTTCAAGGGCCGTTGAAAGTTCCGCCATCGGGGATCGAGTTTGCGGACCACGTTCTGGTGGTGGGCCGGGTCACCGGAACCGGCAAGCTGCAGACCCCCGGACATCTCTTCGTCACCAAAGCGGTGGATGGAGTCAGTCTGGAGATCGGTGGTAGTGTCGTGCTGGGCGCGGGCTACCTGGGCAGGCAATCCGCGGTCGCCCACTGTTCCGGAAGCTTCTCGACCCGAACCGTGGAACGAGCCCGAGTCGAGGCGGGAAGCGAGATCTATGTCGTTGCCGGCGTGGTGCAGTCACAGTTGGTCTGCGGCGGCGAAGTGCGAGTCGATGGAGCGATTGTTGGCGGCACGGTCACCGCCGGGCTGAACATCCACGCCCGCCAGATCGGTTCAAGCAGCGGCACGGACACCCAGATCACGCTCAACCCTGTGCTGCGCTATCGACAGTCG
>JALXCG010000546.1 GCA_026991065.1 Gemmatimonadota bacterium
GCGAAGTTCCGCCGCAACTGCCGGGAGGCCTCCGCGGAACCGGTGTTGAACAAAGCGGCGCCCATCCCGGCGATGCCTGCGGAAACTTTGCACAACCACTCAGCAGCGCTCACCCGCTCGGCGCCATAGCCCCGCTCGCCCGGTCGACGTTGGGCGGCGAGTGTGTTTCAGTGCGTGGCCAGTGTGGTCGCGGAGTCGCTCCCGTGGCGGGAATCCTCCGGCGCTGCCCGAAGGATCAGCATCTGGTGGTCCCGATCGAGCGGCAGCGCCTGGTCGATCGCCGCGACGCCGAGCGTCTCCTTCACCACCGCCTCCAGCGGGCGATCGGTCGCCGCCACCAGCACCAGGCGTTGCCGCCGATCACGAGTCGCCAGCACTTCCCGCAGGTCCGGAGCGGTCATCTTCCGGCGCTGCAGCCGCGCTCTCTCCAACTCGCCCCGCAGGTGGAACTGCAGGCCGTAGAAGCGCGGCTCATCCACCGCCACAACCCGGTCTCCGGCCCGCAGGTGGGGCGCCAGCTCGTGGTAGATCCGGGTCATGTCGCTGCCCGACGGAACCCACGCGGCGCCCCCTTTGGCGATGAGCATCACCACCGCCGCGGCCGCCGCCAGGCGCTCGATCCGCCGGTGCCGGCTCCAGTAGCGATCCGCTGCCAGCAACTCCGCGGCGGCCAGCACGATCACCGGAAAGAAGGGGAAGATATAGAAGATCAAGCGACTCGGCACCAAGGAGAGCACCAGCAGCGGAAGTCCCAACCAGAGCATCAGAAACGCCCGCTCCGAGCCACCCGCGGGTGGCGGGTTCCCGGTCTCCGCCGCGCGCCGCGCTCCCGCCCCCTCTCCGCGGTCGCGCCAGCGCCGCCAGAGGGCCGCGGTCACCACCGGCAGCCAGACTCCCAGCCCCGCCGCCAGCGGCAGAAGGTAGATCAGAAACGGCATATACCACTGCGGATTGCGGTCGAAGGTCGTGGTCGCCATTCGATCGTAGACCTCGTGGCCCAGGTAGTAGTTGAGCAGCCCCGGCTCGCGCGTGGTGACGATGGCGTACCAACCCAGCCCGATCACCGCGAATCCGAGCGCGCCCCAGGCGCTGCGCAGGCGTGGCACCTTCCAGCCGCGGCGGCGGCCGAGCAGGGCGTGCGCCACGATCGCCGCCGGGGTCAGCAGCGACGGCGGTCCCTTGACCAGGAACGCCAGCCCCGCGGCACTCCAGAGCAGCGCCACCCAGCCCCGCTCCGCGCGCCGGGCGCCCGCTGCTCCGGCACGCACCGCCTGCCAGTAGGCCACCACTGTGGCAACCTCCGCCAGCGCCAGCATGAAATCGGTGGAGATCACGGCGGATGTCACCATGGGAAAAAGCGAACTCACCAGGATCAGCCCCGCCACCACGCCGTGGCGTCGCCCCCGGAGCAGCGTGCCGAGGCGCATCACCAGGCCGCCGAGCAGCGCCAATCCCAGCCCGTTGGCGGCCCGCGCTCCCCACGGATTCACCCCCAGCGCCTTGATTCCCAGCGCCATGGTCCAGTAGGCGAACGGGGGCTTGGTCCAGTGTGGATGGAAGTTCAGTTGCGGTACCAGCCAGTTGCCGCTGACCACCATCTCCCGGGCGACCTCGGCGTAGCGGCCCTCGGTGGTCTCATAGAGCCCGCGACTGCCCTGGAAGGCGAGCCCCACCAGCAAGCCCAGGGCCAGCACCCACCACCATCCGGTTTCCGCTTGCCGACTTCCGGTCACGACAGCGGCTGTTCAGGGGGTGGGTTGCGCTTGGCCTGCCTGCGGATCAGATAGAGATTGCGCAGATAGACCGCCAACCCCGCGCCCTGCCCGAGGCTGAACACCGGATCGCGACGGTGCAGCGCATAGGCCAGGAGCAGAACCGCTCCGGCGATGCTGAAATACCAGAAGGTCACCGGCATCACGCTCTTGCCGGCGCGCTCCGATGCCAGCCACTGCACCAGAAAGCGCGCCGAGAAGAGGGCCTGCGCGGAGAAGCCGAGCACCAGCCACAGTTGGGTTGAACTAAGCCCCATGGGTCGTTCCACCCGGCGCCTCTTGCACCTTCTCCCAGGAGAGCGCCGCCACGCGTGTTTCCACCCAGCGGCGCTGCAGCCACCAGACCCCGAAGGTGTCCAGAATCCCCACCCAGAGGCGATTGGAGATGCCGTACTTGGTCTCGCCGAGTTGCCGCTGGCGGTGGTTCACCGGCACTTCGCACACCGCAACTCCGCGCAACCGCATGAGCGTGGGGAAGAAGCGGTGCATGCCGCGAAAGGGGGGGACCCCGCGCGCCGGCTCGGCCCGAAACACTCGCAACGAACAGCCGACATCGGTCACCTGCTCATGCGTGATCCAGTTGCGAAACCCATTGGCCAGGCGCGACGAAAACCGCCGGATCCAACTGTCGTTGCGGTGCGTTCGGACACCATTGACGAGGCCCGCGCCGCTCTCATGCAGGAGCGCGTACAGGCGCGGAATGTCCGCCGGGTCATTCTGCAGATCGGCGTCCAGCGTAGCGATCACCGGGGCGCTCGCGAGCCGAAACCCGAGCGCCAGCGCTCCCGACTGGCCGTGGTTGCCGGCCAGTTGCACCCAGCGGTGCGCCGCCGGTCGCCGCCGCGCCAACTTGCGCAACTGCTCCAGCGAGCCGTCTCTGCTGCCATCGTCGATCCACAACGCTTCCCACACAATGCCGGCCACGTCGAGCGCGTTTTCGATCTCGGCGGCGAGGAGCGGCACGGAGCCCTCCTCATCTTTCAGCGGAATCACGACTGAGAGCGCGGGCGTTTTGCTCGTGGTGACTGCCGGAGCGGAGAGGTTACGCATGGAATGGAAGAATCCTGTCAGAGCCGGTGCTGGGTCCCCGGTCTGTGTCCGCACTCAGTGCAACCGGTTGAAGCCCAGCGCTGAAAAGAGAAAATAGCACAACTGCAATAGAGAATGCCCCCGGGTAGAGCCAGGGTGCTCCTCCCGGGGGCAACGGGTCGCGCGCGGTTCGCGCGGGTGATCCGGTTTAGCGGTTGCCGCGGTTCTTCCAGGCCTTTTTCCGGCCCTGCTGATGCTCCTTGGCCTCGTTGTAGCCGCGGCGGGAGTCATTCGGGCGTTTCCAGGCTTTCTTGCTCATCTCTTCATGGTCTTTGGCTTCGCCGGCAACCCGCTTGCCCGCCTTTGGATTGTTGCTGGCGGCGTTGATCGTCTTCTTCGACCGGCTCTGGTTGCGCCATCCGGCCTCAACGCGATCCGGATGCTGGTTGGCATACTGGTCGATCTGTTTCGAGTATTCGGGGAACTCCGACTCATGCTCCATGATGTAGCGGGTCTTGGCTTCCGAGTTCCACGCTTCGTCGCGCCACTCCGGATGCTGCTTGAGGAGACGGGCCTGTTCGCGGGCCAGGGCGGGATTGGCTTGGGCGTGTTCGGCGAAGTAGTTGGATTTGCCCTGGTTGTTGAGCAGCGCGCGGAACTGGTCGGGGTTCTTTTGCAGGTCACGAACGACCGCGCGGGCCTGGTTCGGGTTGCGCTGGTAGAAGTGGCCCACCTTTTGGGTCAGGTCGGGGTGCTGGGCCATCAACCGAACCGCGTCGGGGTGATCGTTGAAGTAGCGGATCGCCTCTTGCGTGGCTTTCGGGTATTTGTCGAGGGCTTTGTTGCCGTCGCGGAAATAGTTCGGGTTCTCGTTCATCTTCTGTACCAACTCCGGATAGGCGGCGATCTCAAGCGCGCGTTCCCGGGTTTCGGCGGACCACTTGCTCATCGACTGCATGAAGCGCTCCTGAGCAAGGCTCGAGTTGGCCAGGGTCGGCGGAGTGTTGTCGGCGGCATGGTCGGCGGCCGCGGCGGGTGCCGGGGCGAGGGCGAAAGTGGTGCAGAGCAATGCTGCGCTACTCAGGGTGATCATCTTGTGTGCGGCGTTCATGGGACGCTCCTTTTGG
Organism: Gemmatimonadota bacterium; assembly: GCA_026991065.1. Taxonomy (GTDB): domain Bacteria; genus JALXCG01. The sequence continues at coordinate 3,929 of JALXCG010000546.1, forward strand.
TGGGAAGTTTTGCCGGGCCGCGGTGAGCGATCTCAGCTTGGATCGGCAGCCCTTTTGATTTCTGCTTGCTCAGGTATGCAGGTTCCGTGCCACTTGTTTGCCTGGCTCGTTTATCCGCGTATCATAAGTGGTTACGCGTTCAGCGCAGGGCCTGGTTGCGAATCGGTGGACTCGGACCGAGACAGTGCTGGAGCGGAATTGCGACGCTTCGGCAGAAGCACGCGGGTGGCATTCTCGCGCAAGATCAGCGCGCGCAGCCGCGGCCGGCTCGCGGTGGCGATCAGCACCTTGGCCAGGGCAAGCGCCTGGTGGTAGAAGGGCCAGTCGGTGCCGAAGAAGAGGCGCTCCGGAGGCGCCTGATCGACGATTTGCCGGACCGCGGAGAGGGGTTGGCTGGAGAGTTCCAGGTAGACGTTGGCGTGGCGGCGGGCCAGGGCCAGGGCTTCCTCCATCTGCAGCGCGCCGGAGTGACCCAGGATGAAGAGGGTTTGCGGACAGGCCTCGATGGCCCGGCGGTAGAGGCGCACCTGAGAGAGGGCGCGGCCGAGCGGAGGTTCGATGCCGACCGGACCACAATGGAAGAGCACCGGCAGACCGAGTTCGCCGCAGCGGTGGTAGAGGGCCAGAGCGCGGCGCGCCGATGGGTGGACATGCTGCACCGCCGGATGGAGCTTGATGCCGATGGCCCCCTGCTCCTTTTGGCGCCTGAGTTTGGCCGCGTGGTGGAGGGCAAAGGGGTGGACCGAGCCCATCGATACCAATTCCGGATGGGCCGCGGCGACGCGCAGGTAGTCGTCGGCGGTTGCGGAACTCCAGGGGAAGTCGATCGGCAGGAGCACCGAGCGGGTGATGCCGAGATCAGCCATTTCGCGCAGCAGGTTGGGCGCGGTGTGGGTGGCCCGCAGGCCGCCGGGGCGGCAGGAGCCGAGGGTGAGATCGCGGTTCATGCGGCGGCGGTCGCCGGGGCTGATATTGAGATTGGCGTAGACCTGGAGGTTGAAGGGGCCCTCGATCGGCAGATAGTGCCGGGTGGCGCTGCTGCTGCTTTCCAGGTCGATTCGACCGCGCCGGGTGTAGTTGAGCGCCAGGTGGGTGTGGACGTCGATGATCGCGCCCACTTCGGGGTCGGTGACGCAGAGGCGCTGTTCGGAATTGCAACCGAACCAGGGGAGGGAGGTGAGTTCAGAGAGGGATGAGAAGCGTGTGCGCATGGGGCAGTCGATGAT
>JALXCG010000547.1 GCA_026991065.1 Gemmatimonadota bacterium
GCCTTGACCGGCCTGAAGCGGGTCGAAATCGAGGCGGGTCCCGGATCGGTCAAAGGCAGCGGCGGCGGTCCCGCGGCACGCACCGACGGTTCCATCCGCCAGGAGGTCGCCAAGTGGGCTCGCACCTTCCAGGCGTGTTATGAGCGTTCGTTGAAACTCGACCCGGGCCTTCAGGGACGAGTGTGGCTGGACTTCACCATCTCACCCAGCGGCTCCGTTGTTCGTGTCGAGATCAGCTCCGACGATTTCGACGTCTCCATCGGTGACCTTGATCAGTGCCTGAAGCGCTGGTTCGGCAAGATGCGCTTCGGCTCGGCCGACGCTGATGTCAACTGCCGTTATCCGCTCATGCTCATGCCGGAATAGAGTCTCCGCGGAGAAGCGCCGCCGAGGGGGAGAGAGGCCCCGGTTTCTGCGTCATGAAACCGGGGTCTCTGCCCGTTGTGCCCGTCCCCACGGCGCCGCATTTCACTCCCGCGCTGCTGCTCCGGCGTGGGCCAACTGCTCACCGCGGAGCCGCCGGAAGGAGAAATCGCGCTCCGCCACCACCGGCTTGCCATTCACCTCCAGCAGCGGATAAGCGAGAAAATTGATCGGCCCGGAAGCCGGCAGTGGATCGACCCGCAGATCCCGCCCATGGCTCAACTCCACCCGGTTGGCCGGATTGCGCCCAAAATAGTAGGTGGAGAGTGGCGCGCATTTGTCCGCCTCAGAGATATCGATCGGCCACCACTTGCCTTCGGCATAGAACTCCGCCCAGCAGTGATAGCCGTTGATCCCGCCCGCGTCGCGCGCCGACGGAATCGCCGCGCCGATCGCGAAGCGCGCGGGAATCCCCACTGAGCGGGCCAGGGCGATGAAATAGGAGTGGTAGTCGGTGCAGTTGCCGCTCTTCGAATCGCAGGCATAGACTGCGTCGCCCTTGCCGTACTGGTTGCCCACCTTGGCATAGCGCATCTCGGCGATCACCTCGTCGTAGAGCGCCCGCGCCCGCGCCAGGTCTCCGGCGCCCTCCTGCAGCACCCGCTCCCGGATCGCCCGGGTGGCGATCTCTTTGAACTGTTGCGTTTGCGGTACTCGCGCCGATGGCTGGAGGTAGCGCGTCAAATCCTTTTCTCGGTTTTCGTAGGGGGTCTTCTCGCGGCGCTCCACCTGGTAGCGAATCTCGATCGGCTGCTCGCCATCCTTCGGACCGAGTTCGAGCACCAGAATCTGGTTGCCGTAGTCGGGGTCGGTGACCACCCGCTGCTCGCCGGGCACCACCATCTTGGTCAGACGCACGCTCTGGAACGAATCGCTCTGCGCCAGCGGGATCCACATTTTCGCCGAGCCGTCGATCGGCGGTGTCGCCGAGCGGTAGATGAACTCAAATGCGTCCCGCCCCTCGATCACCCCCAACAACTCCACCGGCGCACCCTCGAAAGGAACCCGCATCCAACTGCGGTCCGGCTTCTGTTCCCAGACATAGTAGGGCTGACCATTGAACTTGTGGACCGTCGTCTCGACCACGTCCATGCTGTCGCGACTGCCGGCAAGGAAGAAATCCACGTCATAGACATCGCCGGCCCTCGTCGCCAGATCGACACATGCGAAAAAACGATCCGCGGCGAGTTTTGCCAGGTATTCACGATGCACCCGCACCAGTTTGAGTTGCAGCGTTTCTCCTTCATGCTCCAACTCGAAGACTCCGCCGCCGGCGGCGCTTTTGCGGGCGATGTAGCGCTCGATCCCCTGCTGAATATCCTGGGTCACGCGCGCCGCTTCATCCTCTGCCAGGCCATTGTCTGTGGCGGTTGTCCCCGCGGCCGGTCGCCCGGCAGCCTGCGCCGTCGCATTGCGGGCGCTCTCACTCGCGCCGGTCTTTGCCGTTCCATTGCCGGCCGCCGTCGCGGCCCCGGTATTGCCGTCGCCGGCCCCACACCCCAACGCCGCCACCGTGCCGGCGGCCAGGATTGTTCTCAACCAATAACTCATCGTGCCTCTTAGTTTCCGGTCGGATGCTCGCCGGAGGGGTGCTCCGTGTGGGGATGCTCATTCTGCATCGCCGTGTCGCCCGCCATCGGATGCTCATTCTGCATCGCCGTGTCGTCCGCCATCGGATGTTCATTCTCCATCGCCGCGTCGCCCGCGGCCGGATGCTCATTGTGCGCCGTTCCGCTCATCTGCGCGCTGCTCTCCGCCGCGCTCTTCTCCGGCGCGTCCTTGGATTGCCCGCAGCCACTCAACCCCCAACTCACACTCAGCGCCAGGATCACAGGAAGTACGATTCGCATCGTTTTTCTCCATCCGGGTAAAATCGACCACCGGCGGCGCAACCGCGCTCGCCTCGCTTCTGCGATAGTAGGCCAAGCAGCGGTCTTTGTCCTTGCTTTCACGCCTGCGCCCGCTCAATTGATCGCGGCGATTCTCTGCCCTCGCCGGAAACCCAATCCCTTTTTTGAGGGACGGTGCACCCGCTTTGCTCCGGTTTCTTGCCCGGGCGGAGCCCAGCGGAGCAGGTTGCCGCATCCCGGATCGGTCGTGGGCGATCGGCGGTGTCGTGCCGGTCAGCCGCGACTCCGGGGCGTCCCCAGCACCTTCGCCACCAGCAAGCTGCCGCGCAACGGTCTCTGGACGAAGCCGGCAAGTCCTTTGCCGGTGAAGCCCTGAATCACGTCCCGCGCGTTGTAGCTGCTGCCGATCAGCACCGCAAGGTTGCGCTGGATGCGGGGCGACGTGAAGACAATGCGCCACAGGCTCCTGGTGGCACTTCCCCCTCGCCAATCCCGGCCGTGACAAAGAGGGGGCTCCGACTGCGAGAGATTCAGTCAGTTGATGTCTCGCACCAGGCGAATCCCGTTGTGGTAGGGCCAACTGTGCGCGGTTTTGTCGCGCCGGGCGGCACGGCAGACCATCACTCCGCAGCTGTTGCAGCCGCCACGGATCACATGGTATTCAGCGTGGGGCGGCGGGAGCGGATCGGAGACCGGATCGACCACCGGATCGCTGGTGAACACGACGTAGCGGTCCCAGACCCACTCCCACGAGTTGCCGAGCATGTCGTAGAGGCCGAACGCGTTGGGTAGCAGGAGTGCGGTGGGGTGACTGCTGAGGAGCGTATGACCGCAATACCAGGCGATCGGATCGAGGATGGGATCGGCGGCGCAACCGTGCCCCTCCGGCTGGCCATTGTAAGTAGCGGTGGTGGTTCCGGCGCGGCAGGCGTACTCCCACTCCGCTTCGGTGGCCAGACGATAGCCGCGGGCGCTGCGGTTCCAGGTGGTCGGCTCTCCGGGCGTGTAGACCGGCTCCAGTCCCTCCGCCAGAGAGCGTGCATTGCAGTAGGCGATCGCTTCGTGCCAGTCGACGACGTCGGCGGCGCAGGAGTCGCAGTCGCCGACGCTGTAACCCATCAAGGTTTCGAACTCCCCCTGGGTTACTTCGGTGGTGGCCATAAAGAAGGAGTGGGTGAGGGTGACCTGATGCTGCACTTCATTGCCGAAGCGGCCCGGTTCATCGGGCGGTGATCCCATGATGAAGGTCCCGGCGGGGATCAGGACCATGCCTTCGGGGACGGGGACGTAGCCTTCTTCGGTATCGACGCGGGCGGCGCTGGAGCGGACTGGCTGGTGCCCGACCACGCGCACCGGGCCGGCGCCCGCAACCGGCGCAGAGAGCGCCAGGGCGGTTGCCGTGACCAGAGAGAGCAGAGAGAGACGGCGCAACATAGATCCTCCCATTGTAAGGTGTGTGATTTCCGCGCGGGCGGCGGCGAATGCTTGTTCAGTTCCCCAAAAAAATCAAGACTATCAGGGGGGGCATGGAACAACCAGGGGGCGGTTGCATCTTTGATCCATCGTCAATGCCCCAGTCACATCGTTGGCTGCGGGCCCGATGCCTTGCGGCGCCTTGAGACATGCCTCCGTCGCCGGCTTTTTGCCGCCCGGCATGGGCCGCCTTGCCGGTGGCGGGGAAGCACCACAACCGGCGCACTGGAACGGGATTGCAGAATCAGGGGAGAGCCCTGGTGCATGCGCTCCGCGGCCGGAGGAGGGAGCAGAGGCGCGCGGCGGGGACGGGCGTGTTTTGAGCCTGGACCGGATCCGCTGCAGGAGAGGCGTTTTCGGCCAGGACGGGAGCCGGGAAGGAGCGCTCTGCACCGAGGGGAGGAGCCGGGCGGTGGGTGCGGCGTGGTTGGTGCTGGGTAAGAAAAAGGGCGAGATCGTGGTGGGAGCGCGCCCGAAGGCGTGGCTGGCCGCGGGCGGATGGAGCGCGATGGGATTGATCGCGGGGGCGAGTGGTAGGCTAGGATGATCGGTGCGAGAATTGAGGGGGCAGCGGAGTTTTCGATGAATGAGCGACTGCGGCGCCTGAGTGAGTTCACGCCTTTGCGGAGGGCGGTTTGCGCGGGCAGGAATTGATGGATGCGCCGCCGGGATTGGCGGGCGAGGAGGAGGATTGGGTCTATTCGGCCCCGGTGGGGCAGGTTCGGAAGCGGGTGTTGTGACGCGTGGTCGCGCCGCGCTGATCGCGGCCCTGGTTGCGCTGCTGCTGCATCTGCCGATTCTGGGCAATGGGCTGGTCTGGGATGACGCAGAGAAGTTCGGCACTGCGCGCTGGGATGGAATGGGAGATCTGGTGGCGGCGGTAACGCCGGACTACTGGAGCGAGTTGTCGCATGAGCCCGCGGTGGCCGGCTATTACCGGCCGGTGGCTTCGCTGCTTTTCGCTTGGAACCAGGCCTGCTGCGGGCTGCAGCCGCGCCTCTACCACGCGGAGAGTTTGGTGCTGCATGCGGGGGTTGCGGCGTTGGTGGTGCTGTTGGCGGCGGGTGTGCTGGGGTTGTCGCCGCTGGGGGCTCTGGCGGCGGGGCTGCTCTTTGCGGTGCATCCGATTCACACTGAGGCGGTGGCCTTCGCCAGTGATTTGACCGATCTGCTGGCGGCGGCGGCGTATCTGGCGGGCTTGCTGCTGCTGCTGCGCCGGGGGCGGCGCTGGCGGGGCGCGGTCGGGGCGGCGTTGCTGTGGCTGATCGCGTTGGGCAGTAAGGAGATGGCGATCACGCTGCCGCTCCTGGGAGTGGTACTCGTGGGGTTGGGGCTGAACGATGGCGAAAGGGGGGTCAACGGCGGCGCGGCGGCGGAGGAGGGCGGCGCTGCCGGTCCGGCGGGAT
>JALXCG010000548.1 GCA_026991065.1 Gemmatimonadota bacterium
CAGTCTGTTCCGGTCCATCTCCCAGCAGCGAAACGGCCACACCATCAATGACGACGTGTTCGTGAAACACCCCGGACCCAATGTGGATCGTATCACCGTTTGTAGCAACCGCAATCGCCGCGTTAATCGTTGGATAGTCGCCGGGCACATCGAACCGTGCTCCGGGTGTACAGCTCGCTTCCGCCGTCCCGCCGTAGGCCCCGAGATTGGCGCGAGCGCCGTTGGGGACCGGCTCGCTGCCGATCCCGGATGCCGGATCGGCAGCGTCGATACAGGCGGAGAATACGCCCGCCACTCGACCGACGTTGACCCCATCTTCGTAATAGCCCGCGGGCGACGCTAGATGGAAGTTTCCGCCGGCGGCATCCACATAGTCCGGATCCAGTGAAAAACTCCCCTCTCCCGAGTAGACATCCGCCCAGTCCGGCCCTTGATTTCCCCAGGAACAAGTATAGGAGATCTCTACTGCCACGGCCCCCAGCGCGCGAATTCCCGCCCCGATGGTGCTATGCGAAACTATTGTGTCGCGGATGGTCAGGTCGGCATCACGGTCCGCATGAATGCCGCCGGTACCACCGCTGCCGTGGCCACCCGCGTTGTAGGCGATAGTGCATCGATCCACAACAACCTGCCCATCCTTCACCCAAATCCCTCCGCCGGAAAGCTCCGACAGATTGTCATGAATGATGCTCCCACGAATTGTCGGCGAGGCGCGATAGACCGCGATCCCCCCCCCGAACTGAGCCGAGTTACAGTGGCGAACCACTAGATTCTCCAGGAGCGGACTGCACCAATTGCGAACATAGATCCCGGCACCGTCGGCGCTGCTTCCGCACTCTTCTATGATCAGGTCGGAAACCTCCGGGGAAGCCCCTTCAATCAGCACTCCTCCACCTCGAACGTTGAAGCCGTTGCGCAGAGTAAACCCCGAGATCCGGGTTCCGGCAGTCTCGCCGCTGTGTGCCCAAATCACACTTCCGCCGCTATCGGCATCAACAACCGTAACTTCCGGCCCATCACTGGAGGTCAACTCGACCAACCGCCCACGCATGTCCAGGCTCTCGAAGTAGGTTCCCGGAGCAACAACGATGCGGTCACCAGCTTGAGCAGTGTCGATCGCGGCCTGGATCGACTCTCCCGGTGAAACCGTTACCACCCGCACGCCATAGTCGTACTCCCGGGCGCCGATATCGATCCGCTCGCCGCCTCCGGGCGGCGGCAGATCTCCGGGGTCTCCGGCGTCTATGCATGGCGAAGCTTCACTCAAGTCGTGGGAATCAGGGAGAAAGCCGGGATCTTCGGAGATGCAGCCTTCACCCGCGCTCAGCCCATCGAAATCAAGCGCATTCCCCCATACATCACAATAACGCACAGTCGCCGAGGTGGTTGCGTCGGCCCACAATCCACTGCTCGTCGCGTGAACGGCAATCGTGTTGCTCAAGGTGGCGTTGCTGCTGTCCTGAAAAGCACCGTGCGCACCCACAGTAGCTACATTCTGGTCCAGGGTGCAGTTCAATATCAGCGACGTTCCGCGACTCACCCAGATCCCGCCACCGGTCGCGGCTGAGTTTTCCGAGAAGATCGACCGCTCAACTGTAAGAGATGCCCGGTAGGCGGCAATTCCACCACCGAAGTCCGTTGCCGTGCAGTTCAGAAACGAACAGGATTCAATGACCGGGCTGCTGGGCCCCAAGGCGTAGATTCCACCACCGGAGGTTGCCGCGTTGCAGTCCAGAAACCGCAGGTTCCGCAATGTCGGTTCGGCCCCATTCAGATGGACACCGGCACCGTATTCATAGCGACCATCGTACAGCGTAAAGCCGTCAAGAACCGACCCGGCGCCCTCTCCGCTCCACATGACAACGCAGGCATCAACGCCACCACCATCGATCCAGGTCGAATCCGGCCCCATCGTGCTCTGAACAACAACTGCCCGCCCCTTGAAATTGACCCGCTCAGCATAGGTGCCCGGCTCAACCAGCACTGAATCACCATCGGCCGCTGCATTGATGGCCGACTGAATCGAGGTGTATTCCACCGGAACCCACAGGCGCGTCGCCCCTGCCGGAACCGCTAGACAGATAACAAGAAGCAGATGCAGCCAGAGCAAGGAGATTCGAGAACTGAGCATGGGTGACTCCGGTGCGGCAACGGCGAGTTCATCATGGCATTCCAGGAGCCTGTCGCGCGTTGGCTTTCGAGCCCCGTGTTCGGGCCTGCTTCGAGATCAAGGCGCTGAGTCCGCAGGAAGGCTGGTTGCCTTTCAAGGACTTGACAGCGCAGAGATCGGAGCAGGGACGGATGCGGGCGACGTGAAGACAATGCGCGACAGGGTCCTGGGGCACTGCCAATATCGGGCGCTGAATGGCGGGAATTGACCTGGCTCGCCAAGTGCGCAAAAAAAAGCACCGCGAATCCTGCACCATTTCAGGATCCGCGGCGGGCCATTCCAATCATCACCATGGCCACCTCCAGGTTGGTGGGCGATCGCGGGATCGAACCGCGGACACAGAGCGTGTAAGGCTCCTGCTCTGCCTCTGAGCTAATCGCCCGTCAACCTGTCAAGGCGGGCTGCCGCACTGACACCGAGAGCGGCTGCCGATTTCACGCAGCGCGGCGGCGCGTCGCCCCGCGATCTTAGCAGGAGTTCGCCATCGCTTGCACGCGCGAATGGCTCAGGCAAGGTCCCCGCCTACTTCCGATCCCGGATGCCAAGCAGAATGGCCGCGGGCACCAGGACACAGTAGCCCGCAACCAGAAGCAGTGGCGCAAGCGTGATGGAGCCGCGACCGAGTGCGAGCCAGCCGGCGATGATGGTCGCCAGGGCCAGGGCGAAGGTCACATAATTGCGGCGATCGAAGGCAAGACCATCGCTCTGCTTTCTCGTTCTTTCGGGCTGGACCATCGTCAACTCCATGGACTAGACAGTACTCACTCGTCCTGAACCGTAACCGTCCAGGTCGATCGTCACAAAGCGAAAACCGAGCGCATGCAGACGCGCGGAGATCTCTTCACGCAGCGGCGAGGCGAGCAAACGCGCCACCTCGGCCCCGTCGACCTCGATGCGCGCGATCTCCCCGTGGTGACGCACACGCGCTACCCGAAAGCCGCGTTCGTGAAGGCAGGCCTCTGCCGCCTCAATCCGTGCCAACTTGGCGGTGGTCACCGGCTGTCCCGCCGGAATTCGGGAGGCCAGGCAAGGAGCCGCGGGCTTATCCCAATTGGGCAGTCCCGCGTCCCGCGCCAATTGTCGAATCGCTTCCTTGCCGAGTCCGGCCTCCCGCAGCGGGGAGCGCACGCCCAACTCCGACGCGGCGCGCAACCCCGGACGGTGCCCACCAAGATCATCGAGGTTGGTACCGTCGATCACAGTCCCGGGAAATCCGGCGTTCACCACATCGCCGATGCAGGTGTACATCTCCAATCGGCAGTGATAGCAACGATCCCCCATGTTGGCGACATAGTCGGGTCGCTCCATCTCGCTGGAGCAAATCAGGCGATGCTCCACCCCCATGCCGGCCGCCAGTTCCCGCGCTTCAGCAATCTCCGCCGCGGGCACTGCTGCCGACTGCGTCGTCACCGCGATCACATTCGACCTCCCCAAGACCTGGACTGCGCGCTGAAGCAAGAAGGTGGAGTCGATGCCGCCACTGAACGCCACGACCACCCGCCCCATCTCCCGCAGAATCCGGTCCAAGCGAACCGACGGCTCATCCATGCACCGGCACCTCTCCAGTACTCTCTTCGGCGGCGACCTCGGCTGCCCCCTCTGCCGCCTCCTCCTGCGGGGGCTCAAGATCGATGGGCGAGACTCGCCCCTGGTGGATCGTTACCACCTTGGGCGCGGTCACGGTATGCCCCGTGCTGTCGAAGCGCAACCGGCCACAGGTCCCGACAAAGCCCAGGTCGCCGCTGATCAGAGATCGCAACTCGCTGTTGGACTTCGGCTCCTTGCGCAGGGCAAGAGTCAGGAGACGCGTGCAATCGTAAGCAAACGCCGCCACCAGATCCGGCGTGCGCCCGGTTGCCCGCCGGTAGTTGCGAACAAAGAAGCGCGTCGCCAGATCCGTTCCGTGGGCATTGAAAGGCACCGCGAACGCCGCCCCCCCCACATACTGGTCACCGAGTGCGAGCACCGCATCATCTGCCCATCCACTGGCCCCAAGAAGCGCCGCATGCAGATCATGGTAGAGCAGCAGTGGCGCCAGGCGAACGACGTGGCGACCAGGAATCGGCATAAAGATGCCATCCGGGTGCAGCTCCCGAATCCGCTTCGTCATCGCATCGAATTCAGGAGTGGAGCCCCCATACCGCTCGGCGCCGATGATGCTCCCCCCCAGAGATTCGAATCGCTCTTGGAAAGCGGCGGCCACGGCATTCCCGTATTCGGTGTTTCCATGGATCACAGCAACCCGCCGGCAGAGAAAATCGCGCCTCGCGACATCCGCCATGATGCGCCCTTGCGACGCCATCGAGCCGTTGGTTTGAAAGATGTTCGGCCCAAGGCCCGCGATCCGCGGGTCGGTTGCGACCGGAGCAATCAGCGGTACATCGAGGGCCTCGGCAACCGCCGCAGCCGCTGGCGAAGCACTGCTCAGAAGCGGGCCGACAATCGCCGACACTCCCTCCTCGCGAATCAGCTCCAGGGCCGCTCGCGCCGCCTGAAACTGGTCGCCGCCGGTGTCCCTGACCACCAACTCTATGTCACTGGCCGCCGGATCTCCGAGAGCCAAACGGACCGCATCGATCGCTCGTTCACCGAGTTCAGCCCGCCGGCCCGTGAGCGGCAGAAGCAAGCCGATCCGTCTCGCCAGCGGAGTCATTTCCGCGGTTACCGCTGGCGCTTCCTCCACATTTGGTGGCGCCGGAGGAGTCTCCTTGGTCACTTCACCGGGTGGCGCAGAGAGGTCGGGCTGCCCCTGCTGCTCTCCCACCGCCACTTCCAGCGGTGCCGGGGGCGGCGCCATGGAGTGCCGTCCGGCACAAGACGCCAACACCACCGCCAGTAAAAAAGGACCGAGAAGCGTACGCAAAAGACAGCGGAGATCTGCTTTCGATGGCATCGCTACTCATTCTCCCCGCGATCATCCGGTCGCTCACCGATGCCGGCATCTTGCGGATTGGCGTTGCGCAT
>JALXCG010000549.1 GCA_026991065.1 Gemmatimonadota bacterium
GCAAGAAACTGCAACTCTTCAATGCCAATCAGCTCGAAGGGACTCAGTCATGAGCGGCGATCTGAATATCAACGTTCACCACCTGACGCGCGTGGAGGGGCACGGCAACATTGTCGTCAACATGCGTAAGGGGGTGCTGGAGAAGGCGCGGCTGGAGATTGTGGAGGCGCCGCGCTATTTCGAGGCGATGCTCAAGGGGCGCAGCTTCCACGAGGCGGCAATCATCACTTCGCGGATCTGCGGCATCTGCTCTCTCGGCCACCAGATGACCTCGTTCAAGGCGACCGAGCAGGCCCTCGGGCTGGAGGTGAGCGAGCAGACGCTGCTGCTGCGCAAGCTCCTGGTGCACGGGGCGACGCTGCAGTCGAACGTGCTCCACGCGCTCTTCCTGGCGGCGCCCGATTTTCTGAAGGTGGGGTCGGTTTTTCCGCTGGTCGCCTCCCATCCAGAGGTGGTGAAGGCGGCGCTGCGCATGAAACGGATGGCCAATGTGATGGCGGAGGTGCTCTCGGGCCGCGCCGTGCATCCGATCTCCTGTGTGCCGGGCGGGTTTACCGCGCTGCCGACAACGGCGCAACTGGCGGAGCTGAAGCGCGGCCTGGCGGAGCAGATGCTGCCCGATCTGGCGTTTGCTGCCGAGGTGCTGCAGACGCTCGCCGGCGAGATCCCCGATTTCAGTCGACCCACCGAGTATATTTCGCTGCGCAGCGATGATGACTACGCGCTCTACGACGGCGACATCTGCTCCAGCGACAGCGGGCGGGTGGCGGTGAGCGAGTATCGACGGATGACCAATGAGTTTGTCGTCGAGCACAGTTCCTCGAAGCACTGCAAGGCGAACCGCGACAGCTACATGGTGGGCGCCCTGGCGCGCTGGAACAACAACCATGATCGGCTCTGCGGGGAGGCCCTGGAGGTGGCGGCCAAGCTGGGGTTGGAGCCGGGCTGCGCCAATCCCTACATGAACACCATCGCCCAGGTGGTGGAGGCGGTGCACTGCGCGGTGGACAGCATCGCCATTCTGGAGGAGCTGATGCGACGCGGCATCAAGCCGGAGCCGCCCAATCAGGAGCCGACCCGCTACGGCACCGGGGTCGGGGCGACCGAAGTACCGCGCGGCATTCTGTATCACGAGTACACCTACGATCGCCAGGGGCGGATCGTGAAGGCCAACTGCATCATCCCCACCGGGCAGAACCTGGGCAATATCGACAACGACATGCGCAAGCTGGTTCCGGAGGTGGTGCCGACCCGCTCGGAGAAGGAGATCGCGCACCTGCTCGAGATGCTGGTTCGCGCTTATGACCCCTGCATCTCTTGCTCGGTGCACATGCTCGATGTGGAATTCATCCGATAGGGCAGGCGTGAAGATCTACGCGGTAGGCAACTCTTTCTACGGCGATGACGGCGTGGGCGCGGCGCTGCTGGAACGCATCCGCGAAGAGGAGCTGCTGCCCGGCGCCGAGCTGATCGATGTGGGGACCGACGCGCTGGCGCTGATCGAGCATTTTCGCGGCTGCACCGGCCCTGAGTGGTTGCACCTGATCATCGACGCCGCGAAGATGGGGAGCGCCCCGGGCAGCGCGGTGGCGTTTGCCCCGGCCCAGGCGCGCTTGCGCATTCGCTGGGACCATCTTTCACTGCACGGCTTCGGCCTGGCCGAGAGTTTCGCCATGGCGGCGGGAGTGGGAGTCATGCCGGAGCGGGTAAGAATCATCGGGGTGGAGCCCGCCGTGGTGGCCATCGACACGGGGCTCTCGGCCGAAGTCGCCGGCGCCCTACCGAGAATTCTCCAGCTGATCAACGCGGAGGTAGAGGCAGATGAAGCGGACCATCCTGGTCATTGATGACGACATCGATCTGGTGGAGATCATCCGCCTGACTCTCGAAAACGAGGGCCTGGAGGTGATCGATGCACAGAATGGCGCACGGGGCGTGGAGTTGGCCCGGGAGATGAACCCCGACCTGATTCTGCTGGATGTGATGATGGGGGCGATCGACGAAGGGTTTCAGGTCGCCTATCAGCTGCGCCAGGGGAGTGAGACCGCCGATATTCCGATTCTGATGCTGACCGCGGTCAGTGAACAGACCGGGTTTGGCTTTGATCCGGAAAAGGATGCGGAGTTCCTGCCGGTGAACGAGTTCCTGGAGAAGCCGCTGAGCCCGCGGCGGCTGGTGGATCTGGTGCGAAAACATCTGCCGCCGAGTGCGTGATGCGGCACGCATCCGACCCCGGCGAGCCGATTGTCCATGAGTCGGCCCAGTTCGTCTCCGCCGAGTCGTTGCGGCGGCGCTCCGACTGGTTCATCAAGGTGCGTTGGGTTGCGGCCCTGGGAGTGGAGGCGCTGGCCCTGGTGGCGACCGGGGTGGCGGGGATTCCGCTGCCGCTGGCGGGCATTTCGGCGGCGGCCGTTCTTCTTGTGGTGCTCAATTGGGCCTATTGGTTGCGCAACCGCCGGGTGGAGCCGCGCGCGATTCGGCTTGAGATCCGCATGCTCAAGGTGCAGATGGCGACCGATCTGCTGCTGCTGACGCTGCTCCTGAATCTGACCGGCGGTTTGGAAAACCCCTTCTACTTCATCTACATCCTGCATGTGCTGATCGCCAGTCTGCTCTTTCGTCGCGGCGATCTCTATCAGATCGCTTTGGTGAGCGGGCTGCTTTTCAGCGCGGTGGTGGTAGGAGAATACGCCCATCTCTTGCCGCATCACCACCTGCAGGGGAGTGGCAACCTGGGCCACGGTCTGCCCTACGTGACCGCGGCGCTCATCTCTTTCTGGGTGGTGCTGGTGGGGGCCGCCTACACCGGCTCGTCGATCATGCGTCACAACCGCGCGATCAAGGATGAGCTGGTGCAGCGACAGCGGGAGCTGGAAGATAAAGATCGTGCCAAGGTGGACTTTTTTCGCTTTGTCTCCCACGAGATCAAGACACCGGTCGTGACGGCTCAGAGCGCGGTTGAGGCGGTGTTGGCGGTCGAAGAGAAATCGCTGGCGCCGCGTGCCGTGCGAATGCTGGAGCGAGCGGTGGCGCGCATGGACCAGGCGCTGCAGATTGTGCGCGATCTCACTCAACTCACCCGTACCGAGATGCGGATCGAGGGGGAACTCCGGTGGGTGGACCTGAAGGCGCTGCTGGAGCGGCTGCTGGCCGCGCAGCGCGAACAGATCGCCAATCGCGGTTTGACCGCGCAACTGGATCTGCCGCCCGAGGAGTTGCGACTGCGGAGTGACGAAGGGATGGTCGAGAAGATCTTCGGCAATCTGATCAGCAACGCAGTGCGCTACAATCGTCCGGGCAAAATGCTGCGAGTCGTCGCCAGGGATCAGGGCGCCTGCATTCGGGTCACGGTGGAGGACCAGGGAATCGGCATCGCCCCGGAGGAGCAGGAGCGGGTTTTCGACGAGTTCTATCGCACCCGCGAGGCGAAAGAGGTTTCGCGCATCGGCACCGGTCTTGGGCTGCCGATTGTCAAACGTTTCGTCGACCATCTGGGCGGTACGCTGGCGCTTTGCAGCAAGCCCGGCGAGGGGTCGACTTTCACCATCACCCTACCGAAAACATGAGCAACCGAATTCAATGCGGCGGACTGATTGAGCGCCGGAACCTCTGCTTGATCGAGATCCTGGGCTTTGCCTGGATTCCCGGCTCTTCCTGCGGCATTCTGGGGAAGTTCGCGGCGGCGGGGATCCCGGTGGGCTATCTGACGATCAGCGAGTGCGCCGATCGCAAGAAGCAGATGGTTCTCTGCATCGATGCGGCGAATCTGGACGCGTCGCAACCGTTGATCGAGGCGATCCGCGAGGAAGCCGCGCCCACGGCCCTGCGGGTTACGCCCAATGTGGTGATCCTCACCGTCTACGGCCCCCATTTTTATGAACGGGCGGCATTGGCTAGCGAGGTCTACAGCGCCCTCTGTCTCTCCGCCATCGACGCCCATTCGGTGGGCTCCTCCATCAACAGCATCTCGCTGGTGGTGGATGCGAAAGACCGTGACCGCGCACTGGCGAGTCTGCGCGGCCGTTTTGAGTGGCCGGAGTAGCCGGCGCTGCGGCGGCGGGGGCGCCGATCAGCAGATCCTTGGCAATTGGCCGGCAACCGGCATGTCGACAATCCGCTCGACACCGAGCGCGGTGCGCAGGCTGACCCAGCCGGGGTCGGTGGCCACCACCTCGCCGATGATCGCGGCGTCGCGACCGAATGGATGGGCGCGCATGGCGGCCAGGGCGGCGTCGGCCGCGGCGGGGGCCACAATCGCCACCAGTTTGCCCTCGTTGGCCACATAGAGCGGGTCGATTCCGAGCAGTTCGCAGGCGGATTCCACTTCCGGCCGCAGCGGGAGTGCCGTCCCCTCCAGCTTGATCCCCACCCGTGCCGCCGCGGCAAACTCATTCAGGGTGGTGGCGACGCCGCCGCGGGTCGGGTCGCGCAGGGCGTGAATCGCGCCGGGGCAGGCGGCACAGAGCGCGGCCACCAGGCCATGCAGCGGGGCGGTATCGCTGCGCACCCGGGAGGCAAAAGAGAGGCCGTTGCGGGCAGTCATCACCGCCATGCCGTGGTCGGCAATGGTGCCGGAGATGAGCACCGCATCCCCCGCTGTGATGCGGGCGGCGGCGATCTCGCGCCCCTCCGGGAGGACGCCGATGCCGCTCGTGTTGATGAAAAGGGCGTCGGCCGAGCCGCGGTCCACCACCTTGGTGTCGCCGGTGACAATCTGGATCCCGGCCGCCGCCGCCGCGCGCTCCATCGAGCGCAGCACCCGCTCCAGGGTTGCCAGCGGCAACCCCTCTTCGAGGATCAACCCAACGCTGAGATAGAGCGGTTCGGCGCCGCTCATGGCGAGGTCGTTGACGGTGCCGTTGACCGCCAGATCACCAATGTCGCCGCCGGGAAAAAAGAGCGGCGAAACGACGAAGCTGTCGGTGGAGAAAGCGAGCCGTCCGGGCGGCGGAGCGAACACCGCCTGATCCTCCAGACGCGCCAGGATCGGGCTGCGGAAACGGGGCAGTACCAGGTTCTGAATCAGTTCCGCCGAGAGGCGTCCGCCGGCGCCGTGCGCGAGTTGCACCGTGGCGTGGTCGCGCAGCGGGGTGGGGCAGGCGGCGCGGCTGAGATCGGCGGGGGG
>JALXCG010000550.1 GCA_026991065.1 Gemmatimonadota bacterium
CCCGGGAGAAGCGCCGCTCCACCGAATAGTCGCTATCGGCTCCGGCAGACCGGAATCAGAGCCGTTCCACCACTTCGCCGGAGCCGATGCCGCCGCCCACGCAGCGGGTCACAACCCCGAGCCGACTGTCGCGACGGTGCAACTGATGCACCATGTCGACAATCTGGCGGGCACCGGTGCAACCCACCGGGTGCCCCAGGGCGATGCCGCTGCCCCATTGATTGGTGCGTTCGCGCGGCAGGTCCGGCAGATGGTGAAACGCCGCCGCCACCACCGCCGCGAACGCCTCGTTCAGCTCGAAATAGTCCACCTCGTCGAAAGTGATGCCGCTGCGCTCCAGCAGAGGCGGAATCACTTTGAACGCTCCCTCGCCCATGTAGGCACGCTCGACGCCGACATTCCAGAAACCGCGCAGGGTCGCCAGCGGCTGAATCCCCAACTCGCGCGCCTTGCTCTCACTCGCCAGCACCAGGGCCGCCGCCGCGTCGTTCATGCTGGAAGCGTTCAAGGTGGTGATGGTGCCGCCGTCGGGCTTGAAATAGGGGCGCGCGGCCGCCAGCTCCTCGCGCGAGAGTGGGCGCGGCCCCTCATCGCGTGCAATTGTGACGCTTCCCTTGCGCCCGCGCGGCGCCTCCACCGGCACCACGTAATCGGCGAAATAGCCCTCCTCCCAGGCGGCGAGAGCGTGCTTGTGGCTGAGATAGGCAACCTCATCCTGCTCTTCGCGGGTCAGGCCGTAGCGCTCGACAATGCGCTCGGTCATCAACCCCATCAGCTCTCCCTTGCCGACATGGGTGTCGGTGAGGGCGCCGAAGAGACCGTCGATCAGCTTCATGTCGCCATAGAGCTGGCCGCGGGTGCGCCCGGTGTAGAGATAGCGCGCCACATTGCTCATCGACTCGACGCCGCCGGCCAGGCCGATGCTCATCTCGCCGAGCGCGATGCGCCGCGCCATGCTGTGCACCGCGGCGCCGCCGGAAGCGCAGTTCTCGTGGAAAGTCGTCGCCGGCGAGGTGTAGGGCACCCCCACCCGCTCGGCGGCGTTGCGGGCGATATTGGGCGAGCGGGGATCCTGCATCACCCAGCCCATGCAGGTGTATTGAATGGCGGCGGCGGCGACCCCGCTCTGCTCCAGCACCGCCCGCAGCGCCGTGGTCGCCAGATCCTCCGCCTGAATGCCCGACAGACCGCCACCGATGCTGCCGATCGGCGTGCGCACCGCGCCCAGAATTACGATTCGTTCACTGGCCATGAGATCCTCCGGAAACGTTGGAAATAACTGTTTTCCAACGGAGTTTAGACCTTTTCCGGGGGCTTCTCAGGCTTTTTCGGTCTCTCCGCGGCGCTTTCCCTTACTCCCTCTTACCGCCCCCATCTCATCCCCATCCGCGCCGCACCACCGCCGGCTCTCCCCCACTCCGGCGCAACTTTTGCCAATCCCCCGGCCCCGATTGCGTTATCCTATGCGATCGTTCAAAAACATCAAACTTCATCACCGACAGCGCGCCCCGCGCGGACGCCGGGCCTCCCCGAACCTCCCGTCCGGGCGCGCCGAATCCACCCCACGGCGCTCATCCACAGCCGGAGAAACCACCATGACCTCTGATTTCCTCAAAGCGGTAGAGATCGGGCGCCCGCCCAACATCCAGCGCCTCTTCCCCAACTCCAAAGCTCTCATCGTCAGCGGCAAGGTGATCAACCGCGCGCTCAAGACCAAGGGCCAGGCCATCGCCATCGCCGCCAACGGCCGCAACCACCTGGTGATCCGCGGCGCCCTGCGCGCCGCCCAGCGGGCCAACGCCGCCCTGCTGATCGAGATCGCCAAATCGGAAGGCGGCGCCAACGCCTACTGCGCGGTGAACTACTGGAACATTGCCCGCCACATCGACGCGGTCTGCAACGAACTGGGCATCACCATCCCGGTCGCGGTTCACGCCGATCACTACGGCATCAAGGGCGACAAGGACATCGAGCAGGCGCGCACCGAAATCCCCTCCATGTTCGACGCCGGCATCACCTCCATCGCCATCGACGCCTCGCACATGATGGACGCGGACAATCTCGCCGCCAGCCTCGCCCTCAACCGCTACGTGCCAAAATGGGCCGGGCTCGAAACCGAAGTCGGCGAGATCAAAGGCTCCGCCGGCCTCTCCACCGTTGAAGAGGCGCTCTTCCTGGTGCGCGGCCTCAACGCGCACGACATCTTCCCCGACTGGATCGCCCTCAACAACGGCACCAGTCACGGCCTCGAAGCCAGCGGCCAGGGGATCCAGGTCGACCTCACCGCCGAGATCCACAAAGCCCTGGAGCCCTACGGCATCTGCGGCGCCCAGCACGGCACCTCCGGCAACAGCACCGAGCGCCTGCGTCAGATCGCCGCCCGCACCCGCACCACCAAGGCCAACGTCGCCACCGCCCTGCAGATGATCTCCTGGGGCGTCGAAGTCAACGACTACGGCAACGCGGTCCTGGATAGCGACGGCAACTTCAAGAAAGTCTCCGGCCAGGGCGTCAGCGACGAACTCTGGGCCGAGATGGTCGCCTACGCCAAGGAGCACGGCCTCTCCGGCGGCAACTTCAAGAAGCTCAACCTCCCCTTCGAAAACAAGATACTCGGTCAAAGCGCCGAGGTCCGCGAGCGCAGCGTGCAGGCGGTCGAAGATTTCGTCTTCCACCTGCTCACCGAGGTCTTCAACGCCAAGGACTCCGCCCCGATCGCAATCCAGGCGCTCCTCGACGCCGGTTCCTACGATCTCGGCCCCAACGCCAAGCGGATCGAAGACCCCGCCGAGTGGACCGAGGCAAAATATCGCGAACGCGCCAAGTCGATCGATTCCGACAAAGGCCCCGAAGGCGATTTCGACGACTGATCTTTTCTTGAATCAGTGCACCCCCTGCTGCCCCCTCCACCCCGCGGAGGCCGGCGCAGCGGGGCAGGCAGCGCACCGGAACGCGCCGGTCCCGGCCGAAAGAGCGGCCGCGGCCGGCGCGCGTGGTTTTGGCTCATCGCAGGGACTTCAGTCCGACTTCGCAAAGCGGAAGCCGAAGTCACTGTAGTTCCCGGCAGGGTGGTAGCCAGAGCGGTAGGAGATGCGCACGTGGGAGACGTAGCTATCGAAACTGCCGCCCCGTATAACCCGGTCGAGCCCGCTTGTGGGTCCCGTCGGATCGATCTCTGGTGAGGTGCCCAAGCTGCACTTCCACCTGTCATTGACCCACTCAAATACATTGCCCGCGAGGTTATAGACCGGATCGGACAAGTTGGGCTGAACCCCATCCGGGTAGCAGCGAACCGAACAGGTCCAGCCCAAACACTCGCCAAAGTTCGCGTCGAGGCACTCCTGGGGTCTTCTATTTCCCATAGGATAGATCCGCTCGTCGTTCCACTGCGCCGCATACTCCCACTCGGCGTCCGTCAGCAGCCGGTAGCCGGTGGCCGCGTAGGGGTTGCCCTCCGGACCGCACTCCCAAGTCGAGTGGTCGTAGGCACGGGGAAGCCCCTCCGCGAGCGAAAGCCAGTCGCAATAGGCTGCCGCCCCATACCAGGTCACTTCCTTCATCGGGTGGCTACCGTTGAGCCCAAATCCGGCGTCGCGCAGAGAGAAGACTCCATCGGAAAACGCGATCTCGCAGTGCTTATCGTTCAGGTTCACCAGTATCTTGGCGCTCCCATCGAGGTTGGTCCGAACCGATGTGGACGTCGCCGTCGCATAGCCATGGTCGTAGGCCCATTGCACCAGGTCCAGGTAATCCTGGTTCGTCACCTCATACTGACTGATCCAGAAATCGTGGGTCAGAGTCACTTGGCGTTCGTTCTCGCCGCACTTCGCTTCCCCGTCCCCCATGATGAAGGTTCCGGAAGGAACAAACACCAGTGAGGGGGGCGCCGGAGGCAGCAAATCCTCACACTGTGTATCGCATGCATCACACTCGATGAGGCGGCAACTGATCGACTGGGCGATCGCGACATAGCAGTCGGTACACGCGACCCCGGTCCAGCAGTCCCAGCAGTTCACCACCAGGGTCATCGCCCAGGAGCACCAATCGCCGCCCAGAAGACACTCGTTGACGACGCACCAGGTACACCCCGGAGAAGCCTGCGGGTAATCCCCGATCAACGACTCAAAGCGCCCCTCCGCAACGCTGCCGTCGTGCGGGAGCAGCGTTTTGACCCGACCGTCGAGCGAGCCCAGCGACACGCGGGCTACCCGGCTCCGGCCCAGATCCACGCCGGACTCCAGCAGGAAGGGTGCCCGGCGCCGGGTCATCGGCAGAACCAGAAAAGCGTGGGCGTCTTCCCCCGCCTCGAGCGCGGCGCCAAAAAGCGAAGCCGGTTGCTCCGACTCGATCGGCACCAGCGCCACCCGGTCGGTGCCGACCCGCACGACCACGGCAGCGCCGATTCCGAGCGAAAACCCGCGCGCCTGAAGACGTTGTTCCAGACCGGCCAGAGCCGGAGCGGCGAGAAGACGCTCCACCGCGCCCTTTTGAGCCTGGAAGCGCCCGGCGTCCAGCGACTCGGCAAAGACCTCGATCCGGCCTTTGTCGAAACAACTGCCGGAGAGGGCCATGCCCTGGATCGGCAGCAAGAGCAACCCGCAAAGGGCGGTGAGAACACCAATTCCAGTGGTTCTGAACTGATTGAGAAAGGTCAAAGCAGATAGGTGGCGCAACATACATCCTCCTCTTCGGTGGCGTGTCATGGTGCATTCGGCGCTACTGCTGGAAGCATAACACCACAACCGGGCGGCCAGTCTGTGGATCTATCGGCGGTACCCGCTTATAATGGATGCGGTTCGTAAGGATACAGTGGGACAGTCGGCGCAATCTCCACTGCAGAAATCACATGCGCCACTCAAGCCTTGACCGCTTGAGATCGGCGAGAAGGAATTTGGTTCAGACTTTCAGAGTTAGCAGAGCTACGCAACCGATAGAGTGAACGATCGAGATTCCCTATGCGGCCGCCTTGCAGATGCGGCAGGAGAACACCCATGAAACGCAGATGTGTCTTTGGTTTGGGATTGGCAATCGCGATGAGCGCGAACTGGGCGCTGGCAGCAAACATTGTCGACAACGGTGATTTTTCACAGGAACTCCAGCACTGGACCACCTCCCAG
>JALXCG010000551.1 GCA_026991065.1 Gemmatimonadota bacterium
CTGAATGGTTGTTGCCACATCTTCCGGAGCGCTGCTGTTGCCGATGCCCAACTGCAGGGACGGGAGGGGGGTCTGCGCATGGGCGGAGTGGGAGGCGAGAAGCAGAATGGCTCCTCCCGCGCTCAGAGGAATCGACCAGTGGAGAATGGCCCGGGCGCTCAATCCGCCCCCTCTTCTCCACCGCGCAACAGGTCGTCGAATTCGGTGGTGGGCGGACCCAGTTCCAATAGCAGCCGGAGGTCGTCGGCGGTTTCCGCCAGAAGCAGACGTCGTCCCTCCACTTCCACCAGAACCAGCGATTTCTTGGGCGCGAGGAGATGGCGCCCAATGACCGTGGCAAAGGGCGTGCCGCGCAAACCTCCGACCGAACGTCCGAGCAGGGCGGCGATCCAGCGTCGCGAGAGGAACACCAAGGCGGCGATCACGAGAGTGCCGAGCAACAGACGCAGGGCCGGGCCCCACAGCGAAGGTGCTTCGTTGCCGGAGGTGACGAACTGGAGGGTGTCGCCGAGCGCTGTCATCTCATACCTGCTTCAGCCGATCCAGGCGGCTCACCATTTTGGTAATGCGAATGCCGAAATTGTCGTCGATGACAACGATCTCCCCGGAGGCCATGATGGTCCCGTTGATCACCAGATTGGCGGGCTCACCGGCCATCTTGTCCAGCGTGATCACCGAACCGCGCTGCAGTTGGAGGATCTCCTTGACGAGTTTCTGCGTGCGGCCCAGTTCTACTACCACCGGCAGCTGCACATCCATCACCAGATCGAGGTTCGTATTGGATGCAAGATCTTCGCTACCTTCCAGTTGTGGAAGTTCGAAGCGATCCGCCTGCACCATCTCCTCGGCCCGGTCGCTGGCGCCCGGCTCCTCCTCTTCATCATCGTCGCGGCTTGGCCGAACACCACCCATGGCTGCCAGCATCTCGGCTTCGTGATCCTCGATCTCCTCGACCGACTCGTTCTCGTCAGCCTGCATCAGGCCTTCGATCTCATCAGGTGTCAGGTCGTCTTCATTGGGAACCATCGCTATGCGTCCTCCTCAGCGGTGGGTGGGGCTACGGATGAAACGATTTCAGGCATATCTTCCGGGATGATCTCTTCGGTGATCTTTACCGCGATGCGGTTGCCGACCAGGCCCGGCTTGCCATGAAAGCGAAGGCGGTCGCCAATCTCAATCTGCGCCGGTGAGTCCGCACTTTCATCCAACCGAATGACGTCGCCGGGCTCCAGCGCAAGGAAGTCCTGAACGGTGATATTGGTGTGTCCGATCAGGGCGCGGATGGGCAGAGGTGAATGGCGGGTCTCGCGACTGAGGAGGCGGCGTTCGGTTTGGGTCTGGCCGCGAAGATTGGACACGAACCAGGAGGTGTTGGAGAGTTGCGCCAGCATGGGTTCGAGCAGGAGGTAGGGGAAGCAGAGTGAAATCAATCCGTAGCTCTCTTCCATGATGACTTTGAATGAGAGGAAGAGAACGATGTCGTTCTGGAGCGAAATCTGGACGAAACGGGGGTTGGATTCGACCGAGTGCAGTTTGGGCTTCAGCGGATGAAATGGGCTCCAGGCGACGTGCAGATCCTCGAAAGCGCGATTGATGATTTGACCAATGACGGTCTCTTCGATCTTGGTGAGTTCCCTGCTGGTGTCGGAACTGCGTCCGCGACCGCCGAAGAGACGGTCAATAAGAGCGAAGGCAAGGGGCAGGTTCATCTCCAGAAAGCCTTTGCGCTCCATCGGCTGAACCTCGAAGACATGCAGCGAGGTGGGGTTCGGAAGTGACATGATCACTTCTGAATAGGTCAGTTGATCGATGGACTCGATCTGGATCTCGATAAAGGAACGGAGAATCGAGGAGAGGGTGGTTGAAAAGATGCGCGAAAAACTGTCGTGGATGGAGAGCAGAGTCCGCAGTTGGTCTTTGGAGATCCGATTGGGACGCTTGAAGTCGTAAACATAGATGTGCTCCTCATCCTCGTCCTCGTCGGGCACATCGGCGAGATCTACGGCACTCTCATCTTCGGCGAAGCTTTGAACGAGAGAGTCGATGTCGTCTTGCGACATGTTGGACATCAGGGCGTCGGAATCGGTAGCCATGGATCCTCTTACTGAATTACAAAATCGGTCAGATAGACGTTGGTAACTTCACCGGCGATCAAGCGATCGTTGATCGCTTCCTGGATCTCCATCCGCAAGAGATCCTTCTCCTGTGGCGTATCCAGCTCTTCAAGGCGTTTGCTGGTCAGAATGCGAATCAAGGTGTCGAGGACCTGGGGCTGGCGCATCTCCACTTCGGCGTAGGCTTCCTCGCTGTCGACCTCGATTCCGAAACTGCACTTGATGTAGCGTGGCGAGGAGCCGCTGCCAGCGGGATTGACCACCAGATCGGGAATCAGGAAGACGCTCCCGATCGGTTCCTTGGTCTCGCTCTCGGCGATTTCCGTCTCCTCCTCCGGCGGGGTCTGAGCATCGATCTTGAAAAGAACCTGGGTGATCAGGATGTAGGAGATTGCCACCTGCGCCACCAAGACGATCGCGAGGATAATCGGCAGAGAGATTCCCCTCTTTTTCTCACTTGCCTGGGTCGGTTCCGCGCTCTCAGCGGGGGGGGAGTTGTCTTGTTCAGCCATTTCCTCTCCAGAAGTGCGGCATCAGGATTGGTTGGCGGCGTTCAGGGCCGCGATAAAGTCCGGCGCGCCGAGGGCATCATCCAACTCGACACGCAACTCGACACGTCGGTTCGACGCGCGGTTGGCGGGAGAGTCATTGGGAACCAGTGGGTGGAACTCACCCTTGGCGACGGCGCTCATTCGTGACGGTGGAATTCCCAACTGCTGTAGTGCGCGGAGAACCGCAAGCGCGCGTCCGGCGGACAGTTCCCAGTTGGAGGGGTAGCGGCCGTTGGTGATCGGTCGGTCATCGGTGTGGCCTTCGATCTGAACGTTTCCGCCGGTTGTTGCGAGGAGCGTGGCCAGACGTTGCAGAATCGGGGTGGCGGCGGCGTTCAGTTCCCCGCTGCCGGAGGGAAAGAGCATTCGGCCGCGCAGCTTTACGATCAGTTGGTTGCCATTGGCTTCGACTTCGACCGATGCGCCGAGGCTGTCCGCCATCGATTTGAGGGCCGCCACCTCGCGCTGAACCATGGCCTGACGGAGTTGAATGACGGTCACATTGGGCCGTGGCGGCGCAGTGTTGACCGAGATGACGGTTTGTGACTCGAGGACACCGAATGCCCCTTTGAGTGACCCGGCCAACTCGTGGAATTTCGCCTCTTGAACCGACGAGAAGGAGAGCAGAAGGACAAAGAAGGTCAAGAGCAGGCTCATCAGATCGGCGAAAGTCACCAACCATTTGGGTGCTCCCTCTTCGCATTTGCATTTGGCCGTATCAGGCATGACGCAACGTCCTCACCCTAGGCGGCGCTATCGCCGGCGAATTCGGTCTTGCGCACCGAAGGCGCCAGGAAGCTCTTCAGCTTCTGCTCGACGACACGAGGATTGTCCCCTGACTGGATCGCCAGAACCCCTTCCAGCATGAGCGTCTTGATCATGACCTCCTCGGCCGATCGGGCTTCGAGCTTGTCCTTGATCGGCAGGGCGATCACATTGGCCACAATGGCACCGTAAAGCGTGGTCAGGAGAGCCACTGCCATGGCCGGGCCGATTGAGGAGGGATCGCTCATGTTCTGCAGCATCTGCACCAGGCCGACCAGAGTGCCGATCATGCCGAACGCGGGACAATACTCGCCGATCTTTCCAAAGATCTTGGCACCGGTTTCGTGGCGGTCGGTCAAATACGCAAGATCGGTTGAGAGAATGTTGCGGATCAGGTCCGGCTCCATCCCGTCGACCGCCAGTTCAATCCCGTTGCGGAGGAAATCATCCTCGATCTTCTCGGTTTCCTGCTCCAGAACCAGAATTCCCTCGCGGCGCGCTTTCTTGGCGAAGTCGACCAGCATGGTGATGACGGCAACCGGCGACTCTGGGGAGGTGAAGAAAGCGTTCCTCACCACCCCAACTGCACCCAGAAACTTCGGCAGCGGGAACGAAGTCATGGTCGCTGCGAGGCCACCCAAAACGGTGATCAAGATCGAAGGGACGTTGACAAAACCCAACGCCCCTCCCCCCATGAAGATGGCAAGGAAGATGAGGACCAGGGCGGTGACCAGACCGGAAAATGTCGAAATATCCACGGATGGTGGTCTTTCTCAACCGATGTCTGTGGCCTCTCACGCCGCCGCCGTCGCGACGGAGTGAGAAGCCGCTCAATCGAATGATCGACACTTCCCCGGGATTATTCACTCCTCAGGCGCGCAGTTAGCGTTTCAGGCCAAGGGTGTCGACCAGCATCTCGTCGGCAGTTGTGATGATCCGGGTGGACGCCTGGAAACCGCGTTGGGTGGTGATGAGATCGGTGAACTCTTCAGCCAGGTCCACATTGGACTGCTCCAGGCCGCCGGAGACTACCGACGCGGCGATTGCGGCCCCGGCGGTTCCGATCTTCGGGTCGCCGGAATTGGCTCCTGTGGTGTAGAGATTCTCGCCCTTCTTCCGCAACCCTCCGGGGTTGTTGAAAGCAGCCAGGTAGATCTGCGCCAGGGTTTTGGTGATCGAGTTGGTGTAATGCCCTTTGATGACTCCATACTCATCAATGGTGATCGAGGCGAGATCACCCTTGCCGTAGCCATCCTGATCCGCGGCGATGACCGTCGATGCCGACGCGAATTGGGTCAGACCATCCAGGCTGCCGATGGTTCCCGGATCGAAATCGATGCTCACGGTGGCCGCGCCGGTTCCCGGGTCGAATTGGAACTGCGAGCCGTCATCGGGGGCGAAACTGGCCAGCGAGCCATCTTCGTTGAAGGTAACTGTCCCGCGGTTACCACGCAGAACGGTTGCGTCACCGTCAACGGTGGCTTCCCAACTCCAGTAGTTGGCGATTTCGCTCTTGTTGAAAGTAAGGACCACCGTATGTGCATTGCCGAGTGTGTCATAGGCGATCACCGAACTCACCGCGACAGCGTTTTCAGCTTCTTGCAGAGTGTTGAATGCAAGTGCGTCGCCGAGCACGGCATTGCCCGCTTCGGTAATCGCCAGTGAGTCCAGG
>JALXCG010000552.1 GCA_026991065.1 Gemmatimonadota bacterium
GCTCCCCACAATGCGGCACGGCGGATTCGTGGGCGGAGACTCTCTTGGGTCGCGATACTCATCTTCATCTGCACGCTCTCCCGATGGCATCGGCAAGCACGGGAACGCTCTTGCCTCGGTCATTGTAGTGGTTGGTTACCGACTCTCTTTGCCCTACGCCGCCGGTAACCGGATCGGTTTCGAAGAAATGCCGCGGCGAAGTCGGATTGGCGCGGGATTCTCTGCTCGGCTTGATATCCTGGGTCATCACTCGGCCCGGACCTCGCTCCAGATCCCGCCGTGATAACGACGGAGCCGGATCCGGCGTTGCGGCGGGAGAATGGGGAGAAGTCCGGGGTGGTTCCGCTTTGTTCCGGCTCCTGCCGGAAACGGAGGTTCGCCATGGCGCGCATCGGTATTCTGCTCTCTGGCTGTGGCGTCTTTGACGGCGCTGAGATTCATGAATCGGTTCTTACTCTGTTGGCGGTGGTCAAGCGTGGCCATACGCCGGTGTTCCTGGCGCCGGATGTGGCGCAGCGCGAGGTTGTGGACCACCACCGGGGTCAACCGGTGGCGAATGAGGCCCGCAATGTTCGTACGGAGGCGGCGCGCATTGCGCGCGGGCCGGTGCTGACGCCCGATGACGCCGGCAATCTGGATGCCTTGATTCTCCCCGGTGGCTTCGGGGCGGCGAAGAATCTGACCGACTTCGCGGTGGTTGGGGCCGGGTGCGCATCGGAACCGACCACCGCGGCTTTGATCCGGCAGATGGTGGGCGCGGGCAAGCCGGTCGGAGCCTGGTGCATCGCCCCGGTCGTGGTGGCGGCTGCCCTGGCGGGGGACCCGCAGGTTCAGCTCACCATCGGCTGCGATCCCGATGCATCCGCGGCAATCGAGAAGATGGGGGCCCGGCACGTGGTCAAGCCGGTCGAAGGCTGTTTGGTCGATCGCGAGCACAAGATCGTCAGCACGCCGGCGTACATGCTGGATGCTGATGTGGCGGCCGTGGCGGTCGGAATCGACGGTGCGGTGCAGGCCGTTTGCGATCTGCTTTGATCAGTGCGCATCCCCTCCCGGTCGAAGCTGGATCTACCTCGATGGGCGGTCGGGTGCGCACATCCGGCAGGGTTGACAGAACCCTGGGGCTTCTACTAGAGTGCCCAACTGGTCATTGACTACAAAGGGCGATTAGCTCAGATGGTTAGAGTGCTCGCTTGACATGCGAGAGGTCACTGGTTCAATTCCAGTATCGCCCACCACTCTTCGGCCGCGTTCCGGATTCTCCGAATACCGGGACGCGTGCCCACAACTGAATAGACAAAGTGGCGGATGCGGATCCGCTCACCCACGAGCTGCTTATTTTGAATGCTCCGTGGGTTGTGAGCATGGCGAAGGCCATGTACAGGGCGGTCCGCGCGTGGTTTGCGGCTTGCCCTTTTTTGTTGCCGCCGAGAGCGGCATGGCATAAGGAGTGCGATCATCAGAAGAAACGTCAGGTTCCAGGATGTCCGGCGAGACGAGCCTCGGGTCAACTACCGCATCCGTATTCCGGAAGTTCGCGTAGTGGGCCCCGATAACTCCCAACTCGGGATCATGGATACGCGTGACGCTCAGGCGTTGGCCGAGGAGCAGAATCTTGATCTTGTCGAGGTGGCTCCCACGGCGCGTCCCCCTGTTTGCCGCATCATGGACTACGGCAAGTACAAGTTTGATCAGGCAAAGAAGAGTCGGGAAGCAAAGGCCAAGCAGCACCGCGTAAAGGTCAAGGAAGTCAAGATGAAGCTGAAGATTTCTCAGCACGATCATGACTTCAAGATCCGCCACGCGATCCAGTTCCTGAAAGAGGGGAACAAGGTCAAGTTTCGCATCATTTTCCGCGGGCGTGAATTGAGTCGCCCGGAGCGTGGGCGGCAGTTGATCGACCAGATCATTGAGGAACTAAAGGAGTATTCCGTCATCGATTCCCGGCCCAATCACGCGGGGCGTGAGATGGTGATGGTGCTGGCGCCCAAGCCTGGTCTGCGTGAAAAGGTCAAGGCGGAAGCGAAGAAGGCGCGGGAGCAAGCGGCGGCTGCAGCAGAGCGCGTGGTCGAAGCTGCCGATGAGACTGCGTCTGACGGGTCGGCGGAGGCCAAGGCGTCTGCCGCCAAGTCAACCGCGCGAGTTCCGAAGTCGATCATGGCTGTGGGACTAGACCGTGCCCGTCAGCAGCGCGATCAAGACAAAGAAGAGGTTGTGTCGCCGGACGCTGAGAAGAAGGACGAGGACTCCTGAAACTCTACCGAGAGCAGCGCGTACTACGGTGCCGGCCCCCCCGGAATGAAGCATTGCATTGGAGAAACTGAAGAATGCCCAAGATGAAGACCAAACGTGGCGCGGCAAAGCGCTTCAAGAAGACCGCCAGTGGCGGGTTCAAGCGCAAGAAGGCTTATGCCAACCACATCTTGAACAAGAAGTCCACCAAGAGGAAGCGTCACCTGCGTGGTGGCGGCCAGGTCGCGGCTGCGGATATGAAGCAGGTCCGCGCGATGACCGGCGGTTGATTCCCTCCCTCTCCATTCACCCATCTTCGTGAGGCCTTGTCGCCCCCGTTGTCTCCCTGATATCTCCGGGACCAAGGTAGCCCATTATGCCCCGCTCAAAAACTGTTGTTCCCTCCCGCGCCCGTCGTAAGAAGATTCTCAAGACCGCAAAAGGCTTTCGAGGCGGTCGTTCCAAGCTGATCCGTACCGCCCGCACCGCTACGATCAAGGCGGGCCAGTACGCCTACCGCGACCGCAAGAAGAAGAAAGGCGACTTCCGTCGTCTCTGGATCGTCCGCATCAATGCCGCGGCGCGGATCCATGGCACCACCTATTCGCGTCTGGTGAACGGCTTGAAGCAGGCGGGTATCGACATCGATCGCAAGAGTCTGGCGCACTTGGCCATGCACGACGATGCCGCATTCGCCCAGGTGGTAGCCGCCGCAATTCCCGCTGAAGGGTAGCGTCTTGCCGATGCTCGAGCGAATTCGCGCTTTGCGCGAGGCCTTCGACGCGGCTCTTCCGGCTGCGACCGATGCCGAGGCGATTGAAGCGCTGCGCGTCCGTTTTCTCGCTCGCAAGGGCGAGGTTACGGGGATCCTTCGTGGTCTCGGCCAATTGGCTGCCGAGGAACGCAAAGAGGTTGGCAAGGCCGCGAATGAGTTGCGCCAACGGGTGCAATCCGGGATCGACCAGGCCCTGGAGCAACTCAAGGCGCAGCCGGCTGATGAGAGGCACGTCGATATCACGCTGCCGGGGCGTCGGCCCTGGCGGGGTGGGCTGCATCCTTTGCGGCAGACTGAACTGCGCCTCATCGAGATTTTTCAGACCATGGGGTTTGATTTGGCGTATGGGCCCGATGTCGAGCTTGACGACTACAATTTCAAGGCCCTGAACTTCCCCGACGATCACCCCGCGCGCGATCTGCACGATACTTTCTACATCGAAAAGGATGTGCTCCTTCGCACCCACACCTCGCCGGTACAGGTGCGCACCATGGAGCGCTTGAAGCCTCCGGTGCGGGTGATTACCCCCGGCCGGGTCTATCGTTGCGAAACGATTGACGCTTCGCATGCTGCGGTGTTTCACCAACTCGAAGGGCTCTATGTCGATGAGCGGGTGAGCATGGCGGACCTCAAAGGGACGCTCGCGGCATTTGCCCGGTCGCTTTTCGGCGCCCGTGTCGGCGTTCGATTTCGTCCCGATTTCTTTCCTTTCACGGAGCCCAGTGTCGAGTTTGCCTTCTCCTGCGCGTTCTGTGGCGGCAAGGGCTGCCGGGTTTGCAAGAACTCCGGCTGGATAGAGATCGGCGGAGCAGGAATGGTTGATCCCGAAGTATTCAGGGCGGTGGATTACGACCCTGAGCGTTTTACGGGCTTTGCCTTTGGTCTTGGGATTGAACGCATCGCCATGCTGCTCTACGAGATTCCAGATATTCGCTTCTTTTTCGAGAACGATCTGCGCCTGCTCGAAGCGACCTGGTAGTCACCCTTTTTCGCCCCCGCGCCGCGCCGCTCGCGGGTTCGCGGCGACACTGCGATCGAAGTCATTATGCTCCTGCCTATCTCCTGGCTTTCAGATTTTATCGACATCGAGATGGATGTCGAAACGCTCGCCCATGAATTGACCATGCGCGGGACCGAGGTTGAGGCGATCCATGAGCACCGCGTCACTGGCGTCGTGGTCGGCCGGGTTTTGAGCTGTGAGCCTCATCCCAATGCCGATCGGCTAACGGTTTGCTCAGTTGACATCGGTGCCGCTGAGCCCTCGACGATTGTGTGTGGCGCTCCCAATGTGGCTTCCGGGCAGCGGGTGGCGGTGGCACCGCCCGGGGCGGAGCTGCCCGGTGGTGTCAAGATCAAGGCACGCAAGATGCGTGGCGTTGCTTCCGCCGGAATGATTCTGGCGGAGGATGAACTGGGCATCGGCGACGATCACGACGGCATTCTGGTGATCACCGAGGATTTTCCGGTTGGCAGCAACCTTGGTGCCCACATTCCGCTCTGCGATACCGTGCTCGAGCTTTCGGTCACTCCGAATCGCGGGGATTGTCTCTCGCTTTATGGCATTGCCCGCGAACTGCATGCTTTCACCGGGGCGCCGATCTACTTGCCGCCGATGGCGAGTGATGACGAGGCGGAGGCTGGACAGGCGAATGGGGAACCGGGCCTGGCGGAGCGAATTCAAGTCGATTTGCAGGCGCCGGAGGGGGCGCCGCGCTACCTGGCGCGGGTCGTCGAGGGGGCCGCGGTCGTCAAGAGTCCGCTCTTGTGGCGGGTGCGGTTGCACCGTGCCGGTCTGCGCGCCATCAACGCGATCGTTGATGCAACCAACATCACCCTGTTGGAGTTGGGCCAGCCGCAACATGCTTTCGACCTGCGCCATTTCCCGCGGGGCCGCGTGGTGGTGCGGCCGTCGCGTGCCGGCGAAGAGTTCGTCACCCTTGATGGCGACTCTCACAAGCTACCGGCGGGGGTTGTGATGATCGCCTCCGAGGAGCAGGCGGTGGCGATTGCCGGGGTGATGGGGGGATTGGATTCCGCGGTCACCGAGGAGACCCGTGACATTCTGCTCG
>JALXCG010000553.1 GCA_026991065.1 Gemmatimonadota bacterium
CGGTCGGCCACGGAATACGCCATGAACCTTCGCACGGTGCCGTTCAAGATCGGGCATGGACGCACAGATATACTGGTTCGTCCCCATCATGCCAAGGACCTGGATCGGGCAATTCGCGCCTACGACCCTCTCTACTACGATGGAATCTACTGGCACTGGGGAAGCCACTGGGTTCTGCCGCGGCATGCGCGAATGACGGTCTCCTGGTTCGAAGACAAGGTGCTGCGCCCCTCCCCCGACTTCCTCTTGCTAACCGTCGATGAGGATATGCGGATTCACTATCTTGACGTTGGACCGCGGCAACCGGACGCGGAGTTTGCGCGTCTGCAGAGCGAAGTTCTGCCCGAGATCAACACGTGGGATCTTCAAGTCCAAGGGGCGTCACGCGTGGGGCTCTACCTGGCCGACTCGGCGCTTGACGGCGGTCACGACCTTGCTTTGGATGTTCTGCGCGCGGAACCGGTGGATCTGGAATGGATCGGAATCACCGGGGAGGTGGGAGCGGTTCTCCGTGACAATGAACCCTTCAGCGACTACACACTCGACTCCGGGACCCTGACCCTGCACGCGCGAGAATCGGGCATCCGATCCGAGACCTATGCCGTGCTCATGAACTGATCTCTGCACTTCGGCCCCGATCGCCGCTGCGGGAGAGCGATCGGGGCCGAAGGCTGGGCAGGAATGAAAGTGCCGCGGATCAGTTTTCGAGGTAGTGCTCAAGCAAGTGGCGACGGGAGTGCATTCGCAGCCGTCCAAGCGCCTTCTCTTTGATCAGGCGAATGTTCTCTTTTGTGCAGCCGAACTCGTCGCCAATCGCCTGCAACGTACGGGGTGTTTCGCCGGCAAGGCCGAAATAGAGGGTAATCACGCGGGCTTGACGCGGGGCGAGAGAGGAGAGTGCGCGCAGCACATCTCGCCCCAGCGATTCTTCGGTGAGTTTGGCTGCCACTTGATCTTCGAAACTGGTTTCGATGAAGTCCATGAGGGGGCTCTCGCCATCTTCGCTCACGGGTGCATCGAGCGAAAGATGCGCCCGTCCCAGTACGAGATCCTGCTCGACCGTCTCCGGTGACAGTTCGAGTTCTTCCGCGATCTCCTCGATGCGTGCTTCGCGGTGTTCGCGGTTCTCGATCTCGCGGGCCGCGCGCTTGACCCGCTTGATCTCTTGCGACTTGTACTGTGGATAGCGAACCACGCCATTGGCTTCAGCGACGGCCTTGAGGATCGACTGGCGAATCCACCACACCGCATAGGAGATGAAGCGCACGCCCTTGGTTTCGTCGAACCGGTGGGCCGCCTTGATCAGCCCCACATTGCCTTCACCGATCAGATCTTCCAGAGGTAAGCCGCGATTTCGAAACTGATTGGCGATTTTCACAACAAAGCGCAAGTTGGCTGTAACAAGGCGGTCCAGCGCGGCGCGATCACCAGCTCGTGCCGCGCGCGCCAAATCGACCTCGGCCTCGCGGCTGATCAGGGTCTCGCGGCCGATTTCATTGAGGTAGCTGCTCAAGATGTTGAGTGGCTCGCGCTTGGCAGGGGGAGAAGTTGCGGTGATCATAGTTTCGGCTCTTTCCGATCGCCCAATTCTCTGATCTGGAGCGATGCACACTAACTGTTGGAACTACGATGTGTTTCGTATGGCACTCAAAGGGTTTTTGCAAGTAATGTGCCACGTTGCAGAGCTTCTGTTGCCATCTGCTCCATATATGGTCTATCCGCTGTTTTTGTTCCACCCAAAGATTTTTGTCTGGCAGCAGCGTGGGCCGACATCGGCGCGATTCGTCGAATCGAAGGGCAACGGTGTCGCCGGAAGAGGACAGCACTGGCTCTGGCTGATAAACGGCGACCGGCTGCCATGAACAGCTGCTCCGAGCAAGGTCGAACCGGCCGAATTGTGCTTGCCAATCGGGTCGCCCCACGATTCTGGCGTGCGATGCGCTATGCTGCCGTATCCGCACGATGAGGACTGCGTTTTGACTCCGGAGAGGATGATGCATTTCGGACCAGTGCAGAGGTTTCGACGGGAGCTGATGGCGCCGAGGCTGCGCATGCAGTTGGATTATCATCGCGCGCTGCGCGAAATCCGCGCGGACAACACGATCCAAAAGTGTCTGCCGGATCCCGGAAATGTCCTGGTTCTCGCCCCCCACTCCGATGATGAAGTTCTTGGCGCGGGGGGGACGGCGGCACTGCATGTCCGTCGGGGTGATCGGGTTGAAGCAGCGATCGTCACCGATGGCCGTTTCGGGCAGGATGGCGACATCGATCCCGAAGAGTTGGCCCGCATCCGGGAAGCTGAATCGCGTGCCGCCGGGGAGCAGATTGGGTTCAACCAGATGCACTTTGGCGGCATGAGCGACCGCGAGGAAGAGACCCGGCGGCAGATGACGCGTTGGTTGGCGGACCTACTGGAAGAGCTGCGTCCTCGGGTGATCTACTTGCCGTCGCCGATCGATTTCCATCCGGATCATGCGATGGTCAACGAGTTTCTGTTCCAGGCCCTGCGCGCCTCTGCTCCGGCCCCGGAAGTGGTGGCCGGCTATGAGGTTTGGGCAACGCTGTGGCCGAACTGCGTGATCGACATCTCCGCCACCGTGGCGATCAAACGCCGCGCCCTGGATCTGTTTCCGTCGCAAATGGGGCGCTCGAATGTGGATGGTGCCTGCCTGGGACTCGGGCGATACCGTGGTCTGACCTCCGGCGCGGGGGGGGCTGCCGAGGCTTTTTCCTGCAGTTCGGCCGCGGAGTTCAGCGCTCTGTGGGATCGGTTGCGTTGGCCGTGACGGAAGCCGGGCCGGCCATCTTGGTTGCTTCGCCGCCGGCAAACAGCCACGCCGGAGTCTGCCCGTCGAAGTGGATTGTAGAGGGCGGGGTTACGCCGAAAAGGCGCAGCATGATCGGGGTGAGATCCACCAGGTCGAGCGACTGAGGGGCGGTGTGTTGGGCGATGGCGCTGCCGGAGGCGATGAAGATCCCCGCCTTCTGGTGCCAGCCTTGCATCTTGTGGTGAACCGTCTCCCCCTTGTCGTCCAGCACTTTGGCGAATTCTTCGGTGTCGGGGTGGGATTTTCCCTGCATGCCATGATCGCTCATGATGATCACGTTCTCGGCATCGACGGCATTGAGAACGCGTCCGACCAATTGATCCAGGAGCGCGTAGGAATCATGCACGGCACTGGCGTCATCCCAGAACCAGTGCCCAACATTGTCGGGGGTGTAGAGCACGATCGTTGCCAGATCGGTTGGGTGGGCGCGGACCAGTTTTTCCCAGTAGTGGATGCACTGGCGGTCGGTTTCCCACTGCTCGCGAAGAAACTCCGCGGTTGTCTGGGGGAGGATTCGCGGATGCGCGCGGTACCCTTGCAGTGTGTTGCGAACCGCCGGCGTCATCCGCTGAAGTGGTGCGAAGCGACCCGGAACGATGTAGCCGAGCACCGGGTCAACTTGATAGGCCAGGGGCATGTTGAGGAATCCGGTGGAGATCCCGGCGGCATTCAGCATCTCCCACACCTTGGTCGCGCGCACGTCGAGATAACTCATGTCTTCGAAACGCCGCTGGCTTTCATCGAAGCCGTGATGCCTGGGATCGAGACCGGTGAAGAAGGATGGCCATGCACAGCCGCTCATGGGCGGAGACACACTGGCCAGGGGACCGTGACTGCCGCGCTGGATCAAGGCCTGGAAGCTCTCCAAACGGGGCAGTTCGTCGAAGAGCACATTCGGCGTCATCCCATCCAGCCCGATGACCAGGAGTTTCACTTTGGGGCGCTTGCCAACCGCCTCCGGGCGCAGGAGCGCCGGACCCCGGAGCAAGAGTTCCTCCTCAGGTGGCGGCGGCAACGCCGGCGCGGATGGTGGAGCATCGTCCCCGGGCTCCGCGGCGGCGGCCGGCTCGGCGGAAGCTGAAGGCGTGTCGTGCGGGGTTTCGGCCGTCATCTCCTCGGTGACGTGATCGATCTCCGGGGCGTCGATATCGCCGGGGGCGGCGGGAGGCGGATCGGGAAGCGGTGATCCGGGGACCGGAGGTTGCGGGGCGGATTCAGGGGTTGCCTCGACGCCGGTTTCGGCGGTGGGGGCCGCGGCCGGAGCCGACTCTCTTTCAACCTTGGCCGGTGTATCGATGGTGACTGCGGTGATCTCGCCGGAACTTGGAGGAGAATACCCGTAGAGGTCGCACAACTCCTCGAATTCAGGCGTGGTCGGACAACTTGCGACCAGGCGCGCGGCCGGCATTCGTCGCCACTTCCCCACTTGGCCGGGGTCGACCCGCTCCAGAAGAGAACGCAGTTCCTCGCTGTCCAGGAGCGGTGTGCCGAGGAATGTCTCCAACCGGGCAAACATCTCTTGCGGCTGGCCGGCAAGCTCCTCGAAGGGAACCTCAATTCGGCGGGTCGCCGGGATCTGCTCTTTGAAGTTGTGCCAGAGCCGATTCCACGCGGTCCATTGGTCGCGACAGTCCGCCATGGTAAATCGCAGACTGCCGGTGAATCCCCGGCGCGTATTGCGATGGCGGAAGAGTGACTCCATTACATCGCCCGGGTGCCGCCGGAGAAAGATGTAGCGTCCGTCAGGGAAGAGCGCGTTCAACGCCTCCAAGTGAAAGAGGTACTCCGGGTATTTGTCACCCCAGAATGCGAGATCCGGGATGTCCAGTGAATGGCTCTCGAAGCAGAGCGCGCGAATGAAACCATCGACATCCATGGACTCCGCCCAGTTTTCCAGGCGGCCGCTGCGAATCTGCAGTGCGAGTACTCGCTGCACGTTGTTGAAGATGTGCTGCAACTCCGGTGGCCCGTTTTCGCCGCCGGTGCGGCGGAAGGCGTGGAGAAACTCCACCATGCGAAGATTGCGAAATGCCGCCGGGGAGGTGCAAAGGTGTCTGAACCAGATGATGGCGAACCGGATCACACCGAACTCCGAGCCGAATCCTCCCCGGGGATGCGAAGCGAGGATCCGGGCCGCGAGCGTAGTGCCGGAGCGCTGGCAGCCCAGCATGATGAGCGGAGCGTTGGCGGAGGTGAGAGGGGGCATGAAGCGGACTCCTAGCTAGGCGATGTAGCCAACGGCACGCAGATGGGCAAGCACTTCGTCATGCTCTTCGGCGCTGAGATGAGCAGCCTTGAAAATTTCGTGCAGCGCACGTCCCTCCGGAAGAGGGCCGGGAATGGGAGGTATGCCGAAGTGAGAGAGCAGGGTCGGCCGTATATCCGTCAGTTCGGCAGTGATTTCCGCCTGCGGGTAGATGTCGGGACCGCGGGCGATCAGGGCGGCCGGCTCGGTGTCGGTCGCGTGGCCGACGACGAGGACGTTGTGGTCGGGGAGGCCCGTGATGCAGGAGCGCCAGAGGGCATCGTCTTTGGTTGTTTCCACCCAAACCAGTGCGGCGCCCCGGCCAAGCGCGGCCTGGATGCTCTTGAAGTCGCTCCCGTGAACCACCGCTCCGACCTGTCTTGCGATGTGGGCAGGAAAGTCACCACTGGCCTCTTGCTCCTCCGGGTTCCACATGCCACTGAGGATGACTGCTCGGGTCGCTTCAGCGGAGAGTCCGGGGGTTGGGCCAAGCGTCCCCAGAAGAGAATCGTGTTCAGGGGAGTCGAGCGAGAGAAGAGCAGCCTGTTGATGGGTCAGGCCGGTAGCGAGCAACAAGACGACGGGGGTGGCCATGATCGCGATCTCCGATCCAGAGTAGACATACTGCTCTAGTGATCGGATCGAATCGCCATTTGCCCAGAAGATTCGACGCCCGGAGATGCCCGCCCCTTCTACGGTTCCTATCCGCAGCGGTCCATGACCGCATAGGCCTCGCTGTCACGAGTCGGGCGATAGGTGCGCAGCGTGCGCCTGGCGCGCTGCAGCGAGGAGTTGTGGGCGCGCAGTTCATTGAGCCGGTTCTCTACCCGGCTCTCCAGGGTCTGGTTCAGGGATTCGATCTGGCGTCCCAAGTCGATGCAGCGTCGTACTTCGGCCTGCGCGGCGACCTTCTCCGGGCTGCCCGCGGGAAGCTCCTTGATCCAGCTCCGTGCCGCCTGGAGTAGTTCTGCGCCGCTGGTCAAGAGATCCTGACGATCGGCGAGGAGAGAAAGCAGGATCTCGGCATCCAGTGTGTCAGCGGAGGAAGACTCCAGCGTCGCGGTGATGCGGAGCAGCTCTTGATAGCATTCACGGAGCGCAGGGAGAGGGGTGTCCATCGGTTGCCTACTTCTTGGCGATCGCCTGGCTCAGGTTATCCAGTCCCGCAAGCTGTGCGGTAAGGAACGCGCTTTGGCTCTGCAGAGTTCCCATGGTTGTTTCCATGCTCAGGAACTCCGCCGTGAGGGTTTCCTGTCTCTTCGCGACCCGCTCCTCCATGGAATCGATTTGATTGGCCAGCAGATCGATTTGATCCTCCAATGCACCGATCCGCCCGCCGACGAGCCCATTGTCCTCATTGTAGGATTTGATCAGTTCATCCAGGCGGAAACCCATGCCGCGGGTAAATGAAACATAGCCCTGGTTGGAACCTTGCGAGGCAAGCTCATCCGGAGTCAACAAAACCTCTACCTGAAGCCCCTTGGCATTTCCGGAGTCGGCCGTCAGTATTCGCCCCTGGCCGGTGGCAATCGAGCCATTGATTCGGCCCTGGACATTTACGCCTGATGTCTTGCCAGAGGTTCCCAGCGACAGAATGTTGTTGGCCGAGGAGGGCGGCGCTTCCAACTCAACCGTGGAATCGGATCCCCACGAGAGGGAGCGGATGATCAATTGGCCCTCATCCGGATTGTTCGCATCCTCCTCCCACACCACCTCGACATCTTGCGCGCCGAGCGAGCTTTGCTCATAGAGCGAACGCTCGATCATGGCGGCCAGCTCCTTGCCGCTGGAATAGCTGCCCTCTTCGAGGTTGAACATGCCGGAATCGCGACCGTCGATGCTGAAGCGCATCTTCTTGTGGGCCCCATCGATGGTCAGGGGATTGGATGCCGATACCTCGATGGTCTGGCCGACCCGCTCGGCGTGGGTCGCGGCGCGGGTCACTTCAACCCGGTAGCCGGTGCCTTCGGTGACGGTGTCTGCGGTTGAGGTGACGTAGCGGATGTCGTTATCGGTGGCGTTGCCGAGTTCGGCGAAGAGCGCGATCACGCTGTTGAAGTCGTCCGACAACTCCTCCTTGAACTTGGTTTGGTCAAAGCTCAAGGTGCCGTCATCGCCGGATCGGATTCCAACTTGCGAGAGGGCTCTGGTGTCGCTGCTCATGTCCGGCTGGTTGCTGGTGACCATGGCCCGAATCTGAGTCTGTACAGTCAAGAGCGAGGAGTCGCCAAGCAGGACGCCCCCCACCTCCATGTCGGGGTCATAGTTGAACTGAGCATTGAGAAACTCCATCAGCTCGTTGTAGCGATCGACAAAGTTTTGCACCGAGTCAACGATGGCGGAGTCGTCACGGCTGATGGTGAGTTTGACGCTCTCGGTGGTGTCTGCTGCTTGCAGGTCCAGGGTTACGCCCTCGATCAGCCCGGTTACTTGGTTGGTCGATGAGTGAACCAGGATGGGGTTGCCGCCGCCATCACTGGAGCCGAACTGGACGATGGCGTCTTGAGCTTGCTGGATGGTGTTGACGCCCGATCCCGGCGTCACATCCAAAGTGAATTGATCCCCGCTTTCCAGTGATCCAGCGTCGAAAGCGACCTGTAGTCCGTTGCCCAGATCGATTGCATCGCCCGCGGTATAGCCCGCGTCGAGGTCAAACGATCCGCTGTTGCCATATAGATCCTGCCATGTGACGGTTACATCTTGGGTATCGCTTCCCACCAGACCGTAGCCGGTTTCCATTTCTGCGGAGAAGGACTCGTCGGCGACCGCGGTATCGCCCACGTTGAATTGCACCGTGACTCCTTCACTGCCGAGTGCGATCGGGTCACCGGTGTAGGTCCCGTCAAGGGTGATGGTTTGGGCGTTTTCGCCATCGTTCCATACAATCTCCACAGTGTCGGTACCGATGGTGCCGCCGGAGATTACCTGGAAGTCGTAGGTCTTGTCGGTGGCGCCGGTGTAGTCGCCGCCGAGAGTCGGAGTGCCTCCGCTCCAGGAGGAGAGGTCGGGGGGGCCGATAACGGCGGGATCGAATGTGCCGGCGGTGAATGTGTAGGTATTGGGTAGCGTTCCCTGGTAAGCGCCGGGTGTTGATATTGCGCTGGTGGAGTTGCCGCTCCACGCCGATGCGGTGGTGTCTCCCGGGGCACTGAAGCTGAGTGAATCCTGTCCGCCAGAGAGATTCGTGGTGACCGCGATTGTGTTGTCGGCACCTGTTTTCTCCGCGGTGAGAACCAACTGTTTGCCATAGCTCTCGGCACCCGTGTCGATCACCGAGGCCACAACCCCGACGCCGGCGTCGTTGATGGCGTCACGAATCCCTTCGAGAGTTGTGTCCTGCCCAGATTCGATGGTAACGGTCTTGGTGGAGTCTCCGACACTGATCTGGATGGTCCCGGTACCGAAAGAGGTCTGATCGGAGTCGTCGTAACCGCGGGAGGCGATCTGGTGGTTCTGCGCCAATTGCTGAACGGTCAGATCGTAGGTACCGAATGCGGCATCATCGGCCGCGGTGGCAGTGAGCAGGTCGCTGTTGGATGAGGTCGCGGAGATCGCCGAAGTGAACGTGGATTGATTCTTGATCCCGTTGGTGGCGCTCTGCAGGGCGATGAGCATCGTCTGGACGCTTTTCCAGGCGGTCAGTTGGTTGGTCTTGAGCGCCTGGCGATTCTGCATGATCAGAATCGGCTGTCGCTCCACCTGAATGATGGCATCGACGAGTGCGGTAGTATCGAGCCCGGAAGCAAGTCCGGAGACCGACGTAGTGGGTTGCATGGTGGCTCCTCGGCCGGAGGGTCAAGCTGCGTAGATGGAAAGCAGCAGGCTTGAGATCGTTTTCTGTACTTCCGGTGTGTCGTAGAAGCCGCTGCTGATCCGCTCCCGTACGGCGCTCACCTGCTCTTCGCGGGGTTCGGAGAGATCCGGCATGCGCGCCTGGAACTCCCGCGCAGTCTGCAGCTCTTCGCTGCGCCGCTTGCCTTCAGCCGAGATCTCGATCGGTTTGCGATTCGAGGGTGCCTGAGAGTTCTTGTTTTTTTTCTCGCCGCCCGGGCCTGGCAGTGCCGTCTGGTAGGCCGCCAGGATTGAGTTGGAGTGACCAATCTTCATGGCGAGTCTCCTGATTGAAGTTGAAGGCGGAGGCGAGTCCAAGCGGGTACGTATCTGCCCTTAGGTAGCGATCGGTTGCCCACTGCTTTCCTTGAGTTCAGCAGCGGCCGGGATCTTTTCCCAGCCCTCTTTGAGTGTGCTCAGGAGCTGAATCGCTTCCTGGGTCTTGGCGCTGGATTGCTCAAGATTGGCCTCGACAAGGAGGCGGAAGAGGTAGTGATAGAGCGAGTAGAGATGGGTCGCGATGTCTCCCGCGTCGTGGTTCAGGGTGGACATCAGTTCAGTGACGATGCGTCGGGCGCGGATGATTGCATGGTGGGCGCGCTCACGCTGTTTTTCTTCGATCGCATCCGTGGCTTCGCGGAGGAAACGAATGGCGCCACCATAGAGCAGCAGGATCAGTTCGCGTTGGCTGGCGGTGTTGATTCGTGCCTGTTGATAGCTCTGGTAAGCTCTACCTGCGGCCATTGTTGAATCCCCCGACTAAAGAAGGAAGGGCGCCCGGAAGGGGGTGGCCGCGGGGCCTTGCGGCCCCGCGAACCGGTGATGAAATGGTGGGACTAGCCGAGCAGCGAAAGCACGGCTTGCGGTTGCTGGTTGGCCTGCGCCAGCATCGAGATCGATGCCTGTTGCAGAATCTGGTTCTTGGTGAACTCGGCCATCTCCGACGCCATATCGGTGTCGCGCAGGGTCGAATCCGCCGCGTTGAGATTCTCGTGAGCCACTTGCAGGTTGGCCAGCGTTGACTCCAGCACATTGGTCTGGAAGTTGCCCAACTCAGCGCGTTC
Source organism: Gemmatimonadota bacterium (assembly GCA_026991065.1). Taxonomy (GTDB): domain Bacteria; genus JALXCG01. Next base: position 9,969 of record JALXCG010000553.1, read on the forward strand.
CGAAGAGACCTGAGAGATGGCTGCGTCGATCACACTGATCGCCTCCTGCGCGCCGGCGAAGGTGGTGAGATCCAGCGACGAGAGTTTCTTGTCGGTGGTGCCCAACTGCGTCGCCGCCATCGAAGCGATGCTGACCGATTTGTACTGGCCGGCATTGGCGCCCAACTGGAACTTGAGCGAATTGTCCTCCGCGCGAACTTTGTTCGTGCCGGCCGTGACACCGGTGCCGAAGCGCAGATCCACCGATTCAATTCCGTTGCTCAGGGTTCCGGTGACGCCGACCTCGAAGCGGCGCTTGGTCTCGCCGTCGAGCTGCGCCAGGAAGCTCTTGGCATTGTAGGTCAACGTTGTCGACCCCAAGGTCAGTCCACTGCCCCCTGCGGCGACCGTGAAGGTGACTGAGTTGCCATCCTTGTCCTGCAGAGTTGCGCTCTTGGTTGTCCGCTCATCGACGTCGTAGATGTAGTTGACCTGGTTGTCCAGGGTAACGATGGCGTCCGTGCCGGTGGCAACCTCCTGCGTGACATTGATGTCGGAAAGGGCGCTGGAACTGGTCAGGCCGGTGTCGTGGATCGAGATGGAGGCGGCGGAGCCTTCATCTCCGGTGGTGAAGACCAAATGGTCATCGCTGTACGAGACACTCACCTCGGCGGCGCTGTAACCCGCGTTGGTCAGAGCACTCGCCACAGCGCTGTCGACCGCCGACTCCAGGGCGCTGATGTTGGCATAGCCGCCGGTGGTGATCGAGACGGTCACCGCGGTGGCCCCATCGATCGAGAGCATGAACTGGTTGTTGCTGCTGGTGAGCGTAAGCGGGTTGGTGAAGTCGATATCGTCGCCGGTAATGACGGCGCCCGCCGACTCTTGGGTGACCACGATCTGGTGATCGCCGGTCGACAGACCGCTGACACTTGTTGGGTCGCTCAGGCCGAGAGATTCGTTGTCGATGAACTGACTGGCATCGACGATCGAACTGACGGTGATGGTGTGGAAGCCCTCACTCAAGGTGGAGTTCTCGATCAACTCGATGTCCGAGGTGTTGGTCGAGATCCCAACGCTGTTGTCGGCGGAGCCATTCAGCAGGTACTGGTGACCGAACTGAGTCTCCTGGGCGATGCGGTTGATCGTGTCGATTGACGACTCGAGCTGATCCTGATCCGCGGCGAGCTGAGTGGAGTCATTAACGCCTTCGTTGGAGGCATGCACGGCCAGCTCTCGCATGGTGGTGAGCAGAGAGTGTACCTCCGCGAGGGCGCCTTCCGCGGTTTGCAGCATATTGACCGAGGTCTCGCCGTTCTCGATCGCCTGTCCCAGGCCCGAAATCTGGGCGCGGAACTGCTGCGAGATGGAGAGTCCGGCCGGATCATCGGCGGCGGAGTTGATCCGCATGCCGCTGGAGAGACGCTCCAGGTTCTTGTTCAATCCGCCCTCAACCTTGCTCAAATTGCGGAAGGCGGTCATCGACGCGATGTTGTGATTGATGCGCAACGACATCTTTGATCCTCCGTGGTGTGGATGCCTCCGTCGCACTGCGAGTGGGGGCACTGTCCGGGTTGCGGCGCGAGGCGCCCGAGAAGGCGTTCGATTCCGAACCTGGGGCGAGGCTTCCGTGCCTCTGGTTGCTTGTGATGGTCGGGTCGAGGGGCCGATCCGTGGTCGGGACGCCCTGCGGTCGCTGCGTCGCGTCCCGGACCGGCATCGATCCCGAGTTGATCTCCCGGATTGGGCGAAGGGGAGTTCGCTCTCTCCGGGCTTTCGCATACCATCGGGCTAAGTGGGCTACGCCTTTAGGGGGAGGATGCGGAAAATGGGTTGCAAATATTGAGCAGCAGGGTGGTTACATGCCAGCGGCGGCAGGGTCGAGACGCTGCTGTGGCGGTTGGTTGCGGCGATTGAGACGCTGAGCGGTTTGGTAGGCGACTTCGGCCGCGGCTGGGTGGCCCAGTGCCCGATAGGTGTCGCCGATGCGGGCGAAGGTGGTCGCCGAGGGCGGCAGGCCGGCGCGCAGTGCCGCCTCATAAGCCTGCAGTGCTTGCTCCGGCCGAGAGCTGTGGAAATGAATGTCACCGATGATGCACTGTACGTCCAGCAGTGTCGGGTCGGCGGTGAGTGCTTCTTCCAGCACCGGCAGAGCTTCGGCGCTGCGCCCGAGAAGCACCAGGGCTTTGCCGCGATTGGCCAGAACCGCCACGGTCGGCTCCTCGATGGCGCTGTAGAGTTTCAATGCCTTCTCCACCTCGCCCACTTCAAAGCAAAGATTGCCGAGGAGGCCGCAGAGTGCCGGGGCCGGCCCACAACTCTCGATGGCGCTGTTCAGCAGGTCGATCGCATCCTGTCGCCGTTGTTGCGCATGCAGCGCGCGTGCTTCGATGAGCCAGCCCTCGGCGCGCTCCGGAGCCGATTCTCGCGCGGCCCGCGCGACCTGGGCGGCGGTTTGCGGATCGCCGCTCTCTTCGCAGATCTCGGCCCAGGCGATCCGCGCCCGGTAACGCAGCAGTTCGGTTGGTGTTCCGAGATCATCGCCACCACGCTCGCTGGTTGCAGCGCGCTTGAATGCGTGCAGCGCGGCTGTCCAATTGGCCCGCTTTCTTTCCACCTGTCCCTGGTAGTAGAGGGCCTGGGGATCATCCGGACGGTCGGCCAGGATCTCCTGGATCGGCTGCATGGCCCCGGGCAGATCGTCTTGTGCCAAAAGGATCCGGGCCAGGTAGATGCGTGCCTGATTGTAGATTCCGGGAGCTTCGCGGGGGCAAAGCGGATCTTCCAGGATCGCATGAATGTAGGGGATCGCTTCAGCCGGGCGGCCGGCGCCGAAATAGCTGCGAATCAGGTTGTGGCGCTCATGGTAGGTGGCATCCTCCTGCTCCGCGGCCGCGATCAGGAGCGGCAGATTGCGCTCCGCTTTGCTGCGGGCGGCGTGGGCGGCGACGTAGCCGTGGTGTTCGACCAGGATGTCGGACGCATCCACCACGGGAAAACCCAGCCGCTGCAGGCTTGGACCCACCTGTTCATGGATGACGCCGCTGAAGCAGACGCCTGGATGATTGGGAAAGATCCGCAACTGGCGGGTGTCCGAAGCCAGGGAATCTTCCCGCAACATGCGGGCGCTGATCAGCAGTGCACCGGGCATTCGCGACCGGTCCGCGGCCAGGTTGCGGAGCTTCTCGCGCGATTCCGGCGGCAGCGTGTCGTCGGCATCCAGCCACATGACCCAGCGACATTCGGCATGGCGCAGTGAGGCGTTGCGGGCGGCGGCGAAGTCATCTTCCCAGGCGAAGTGATGCACCTCCGCGCCACATTCGCGGGCGATCTCCGGCGTGCGATCGGTGGATCCGGTGTCGATCACCACAATCTGGTCGAATGCACCGGCGGCGCTGGCGAGGCAGCGGGGGAGGTTGCTCTCCTCGTCGCGAACGATCATGCAGAGGGTGATGCCGGGACGCTGCTCGCCACGGCAGCCGTTCTGTTCGCCTTGAGCCCAGGCGGCGACCGCCTTTTGGCTGCGGTGCGGTTCGCGGAATCCCTCCGGGGCGAGTTCCGCCGCGCGGGCGAATGCCTCCTGCGCGGGAGCGAACTGCCCCAGGCGAGCGAGCACGTTGCCCCGCCGGTTCCAGAGTTCCCAGGCGGAGTGTTTGCGGACCAGCGATTCAGGGAGCAGCGCCAGGGCTTCCCGCGGCTGGTTCAACTCCAGCAGAATCGCCGCGTGAAGCTCGATGATCGGTGTGTGTCGGGGGGCGATCTCTGTCGCTTTGCGGATTGCATCCAGCGCTTCCCGGCGACGGCCGGCCGCCTGCAGGCAGCGCGCCAGGTTGAAGTGTGCGAGGGCGTAGGTTGGGGTGATTTCGGTTGCTCGCCGCAACAGTTCGATGGCGCGTTCGTTGTTGTGGTGTTGAAAATGCTCCAGCAGGGCGACCGCATGTAGCGCCGGGGCATAGTCCGGAGCGGCCGCCAGGGCGCGTTCGGCACATTCGCGTGCTTCCCGGAAGCGCAGCTTGCCGAGCAGGGCGGAGGCTTGATGAACCAGCGCGACGGCGGGGTCCACACTGAGTTCCGCCGCTTTCTCGAAATAGGGCCGCGCGGCGTCGAGTTCGCCGCGTTGGGCCAGTACCAGCGCCACTTCCAGGTGGGCCTTGGAATCGTGCGGGTTTTCCGCAATCGCCTTGCGGCCCAACTCGAAATAGTAGTCGAGTTTGTCTCGGCTTTCGGCAAGGAGACCGTAATGATGCACCGGTATCCGCGTGTGCGCGAGACGCACTCCCCGCGCTTCGGCGCTCGGTTCCAGCAGTTCATGGATGCGATGTTGCCAGCGCAGACCCGTGGCGCGCCGCCAGAGGCGGATCTTGGTTGATGGAACCCAGCCCGGGGCGCTGCGGCAGCGGCCGGGGTAAGAGTTGTCGTCCGGATGGAAATCGGGTGCGGCAGTGCGGTTGCAATAGTTGCGCGTGGTGATCTGGATCGCGTCGGCGCGCGCCCGGCGCAGCAGCAGGCCGATCTTCTCGTGGTCTTCGGCGGCGATCTCTTCGTCGGCATCCAGGCTGAGAACCCAGTCGCCGCGGGCCTGGTCGAGTGCAGCGTTGCGCGCCGCGGCGAAATCGTCGATCCAATCGAAATGCCCGACCTTGGCGCCGAACTCTTTGGCGATCTCGATGGTGCGATCGGTGGAGCCAGTATCCATGATGACAATTTCGTCCGCCAGATCGCGCACGCTTGCCAGGCAATTCCGCAGGAACTGCTCCTCATTCTTGGTGATCATGGAGATGGTCAGGGTGGGACGACCATCGGCGCGCGGCGGCAGAGGGGGGAGCGGGCGTGGGCCGGTGGCCGCAGTGGCTCCGCGGGGAGTCGCTGTGCGCGTGGCTCGGCGCTGCTTGCCCGGACGACGTTTCTTGCTGCTTTTGCGTTTCGACATGGGAGGCTCGCTGCAGGAGGAGAAAAAAGAGCCGTGGAGTACGGCTCATACCTGTCCGATCGCCCATTTAAGACCATCCTTGAATGGAGGGAAGAGTGTCTTGATGAGAATGCTCTGCTGAGAGGAGTAGCCATGGCGTCACCATCGCTCTTGCGCGCGGCCCCGCCGGCGCGGCTTTTTGTCGAGGCCGATCTGCCGGCTCTCCTGGCGCTCATGGCGCGGATTGCTCCTTCGGGCAAGGTGCCCACGGCCGCCGACTTTCAGGCTGCGTTTGTGGCGGCCGACGAGGGACGGGATCCCTGCCGGGACCTCTTTGTGAAACCGGGGCCCGGTGAGCGGATCGACGGTTTTTTGGCGCTCTATCGGGAAGATGAGTTTTTTACCGCCCTGGGGCCGTTTTTGGCGCCTGATCTGTCGGTTCGTCATCGCCCCTGTGCCCACGCACTGCTCAAGTCCGCGGAGATGGAGGCGACGCGACGCGGTTGGCGCAGTTTGCGCTTCGAGGTGGATGGCGCCGATCATGAGCGGCGCATCCTGCTCCACAATCGCGGTTACCGGGAGGAGCGCGTTTACAGCCACATGGAACTGTGGCTCGACCGCGAAGATTGGAGCCTGCTGGCCGACGCCGATCTTCTGCGCTCGCCCTCCTGCAGCGCCGGCAGGGTGGTTACGCTGGACGCCTACTGCAGTGCCGAAGGGGTTTCGGCGCCCGCGTTGCTAGGCGAGTTGCTCGACGCTACATTGGGCTCCACTTGGATGTATCAGCCCCACGGTGCCCGTGGAGCGGCGGAGCGGCTGGCCCGCGCGGGGGCCGGCGCGGAGCGGGTTCTGCTTGGCATCGACGCGCAGAGTGGCAAGCCGGTCAGCTATTTCGAGTGGAGCCTCCAGACTCCACGCGATGCATTCCTGGATGATATCGGGGTTCTTGCCACGGCGCGTCGCCAGGGGTGGGGGCGGCGGTTGATGCGCGAAGGGCTGGCGGCAATGCGCGCCGCCGGCGCGCGGCGCGTGGCGCTGGATGTGGATCGGCGCAATGTGGCGGCGCGCTGGCTCTATCGGCGTCTCGGCTTCACCGAGAGCGGGAGTGTGCGCTACGTGGCCTTGCGCCTGCGCTGAAAGAAGTGGGCCGGAAGAGTGCGGCACGGCCAGTCGCAGGCCGGTAGTGGATTGTTCGGGGGGCGGGTCGATCTCCCGAAAAACCCCGCCGATTCTCTGCCCGCTCCATCGATAGGTTTTGCATGCCCGCTGTGACCACTGCTCCCCCGTCCGTTTCCCCTTCACCACAAGTCGCCGACCCCCGCGCAGCCCGGATTCGGGCGGATGAGATTGCCCGCCACGCCCATTTGGCGGCGGAATACCGCAAACGCCACACGCCGGCCGCCGGGAGGGCCTACCACGCTTGGTGGAATGCTCTGCTGATGAGTCATCTGCCGCCGCGGCCGGAGACCCGGGTGCTGGATCTCAACTGTGGCACTGGCGTGCTTCTGAGTGACCTGGCGGGGGTTTACCGGCGGCCGGTGGGGATCGATCTCTCTCCCCACATGTTGGCGGCAACCGGCGGCGCGCGCCCGGATCTGGTGCGCGGTGACAGTGAGAGGTTGCCGTTTCCGGATGCGAGTTTTGACGCAGTGGTCTGCCGCGGCGCGCTCCACCATCTGCCTGACGTGGCAGCCGGGATCGCCGAGGTGGCGCGGGTGTTGCGTCCCGGGGGGCGGG
>JALXCG010000554.1 GCA_026991065.1 Gemmatimonadota bacterium
AGGCATCGGAGCGATGTGTGCTGCTGCTCTACTCTCCATGGCCCACCATTCTCCACAAGGGGTAGAGGCGAACTGGATTTGCGGCCTACTCACAGTGGCGATTGTGGTGACAGGTGTCTTCTACAACGACCACGGGAAGATGCACGGACTTTTGGGGCACGGAATCGTTGCATTTGGCGTAGGTGCGATACCGCTGTGGGGTGCGCTGAAACTTTATGGCAACACGGGCCTCGCGATTCTTCCGCTTGCGCTCGCGATCTTCGTGATGGAAATCGGTCGCGAGATCATGGTCTGCATTGGGGACATGCCGGGTGACCTGGAAGCTGGTTTTCAAACGACCCCGATTCGCCTGGGACGGGACAGAGCGATGCGCCAGGTTCTACTGTACTATGCTGCATATCTGCTCCTCTTGCCATTGCCGTTCACGGGAGTTGGGCCGTTTCCCCCTCTTTTCGGGCGCGTCTACCTGGTTGGTGCCCTGATTTTCGCCGCAGTGTTGTTTGCGACCTGGGTCGCAACCTGGAAAGCGATTCGCAGAGGCGGAGAAGAGCAGATTTTTGCTGCGTTTGAACGTCACATCCGACTTGGAACACGGATGGGAGTCGTGTTCTTTCAGTTGGTTCTCTTCGTGGAGGCGTTCGTGTGACCCGAGAACATGCGCGAAACCGCAACATCGGACTGGGATTCTCCATTCTCTCGGTGATTTTCCTGGGTGCATTTCGGCTGGGCAACTACTTTGGTTTTGATGTACCCATCTTGATTCGTGCGGTTTATCTTCTTTGTGCGATGGCGTTTGGGGCGCGGCATGCGGTACAGACGCGCGGCAAGACGGGAGCACTGCGCTTCACCTTCGCGATCGCCTCTCTTTCCTATGCCGCTGAGGTCATCGGTGTGCGCACTGGGTGGCTCTTCGGACACTACGCCTACGGCACAATTCTTGGTCCGCATCTTCCCGGTGGAGTGCCGGTCGGGATCCCTGTCTTCTGGGTCTTGATCCTCTATGCCGCGGATGATTTGGTTGGCATCTGCCTGGGGCCACGCTCCTTACCAATGCTACGGATTCTGATGGTCGGCGCTCTGACAGCTGCTTGGGATCTGCTCATAGACCCGATTGCAGTAGCTTATGGTGGTTGGACTTGGGTTACAGACGCCGCCCCCGACGCGCTCGTGTTCGGCATTCCAGCCACCAATGCCGTCGGCTGGTGGTTGGTGGCCAGTGTCGCAATTTGGGTTGCTGGACGGCCGCCGGCTACGGCAGCGCCAGAGTTGCCCGCTTGGTATCGGCATCTGCCAGCTCTGGCGATGGTCGGGGCGGTGTCGAACAACCTCGCGGCCGCCGTCGAGCTGGGTTTCCCCGCCGCTGGTGTCGCGGGCTTTGCGGCGCTGGCTCCCTACTTCGTGGTTGCTGCATCCCGCTGCAGTTGGCGGAGTTTCTCGACGTAACCTTGGACCCCCATGAGAACGATGGGCAGCGCGGCCGCAGCGCCGAGAAGAGCCTCCGCGATGAGATCAAGACGCAGGGCGAACACAACCATGAGAGCGGTAATACCGAAGTAGAGTGGAATCGGGGCTCCAAAACGGAACGGATCGGAACGGGCGAATGCCTCCGCCCGTTGCTGCTCCTCGCGCCGTCTTCCCCCCAGCGTGTAGAGTGCAAAAATCACCAGTGAAACTGCGTACCAGCCGGCGAAATTGGTGAGCGGAATGTGACCGAAATAGGCTCCTCCCCCGTCCCACGTCCAGGCACCCAGAGAGACGCAGATTGGGTCAAACAGAAAGTCCCAGGCGGTGAGGGTGAGTGCTGCATAGATCACGCGGAACCACGAAGAGGACCCCGACGGCAAGGACAGACACGCCAATGCATCCGCAAGGTAGGCCAAGACGTACCAAGCGAGCGGAATCAGGATCGGCACTTCGCCGCCGATTCGCAGGCCCAGAAGTGTGCCGTAGTCGTAGGAACCAAAGATCCAGCCGCGCGAAGCTCCCAGCCACTCCGCCCCCAACGAGAGCGTGATCGTAAGAAAGAAAAGCTGCAGCGCACGTCGAAAACCACTTCTTGCACAAGCGTGAAGCCAAGTCAGCCCAAGCACCATCGCTCCCTGGGACAGAACAACGGGGCCGGCAAGGCTAACGGTACCGCCCAGGAGCGCGCGGCGAATGACCACGGTGATCAGGAACGTGAGCAAAAGAGCATCGTAGGCGCGGCGAGTATTGGGTGTCATGCGCCTCTTCCCCGCGCAGCGAGACGCCGACGACCCACTTCAACGAACGCGCCACAAAGCAGCACTGCGATCACAAGCGTCCATCCATGCTGTCGGAGAGCCTCCCACACCTCCTCGTGATAACGGCTGGCGGCGAATCCGAGAACCGCGAACCGAACTGTGCGCATGATTGATGAAGCGCCAATAAAACGCGTGAAATCCAAATTGAAAAAGCCGGCCGTGAGCGAGATGTGCTTGAATGGAATGAATGGGAGCAGCGCACCGATACCAACCGTGGTCACATCGTGGCGGCGATAAAGATCCTCGATCCATCTCCGACCAGTGGCGGGCAGCACCCTACGAATCAATGGACGACCAATACCACGTCCCAGCCAATAACCGAAAGCTGCCCCGAGAATAGAGGCTCCGATCACTATAGTCGTTGCCGCCAGCCACTGATCGGGTCGTCCGGCAATGAACAAAATGAGTAGAAAGTCGGTGGCCGCCGCTACCAGACCGGATTCCAGCAAAGAGGCCAGGGCCAACGCGCTCAATGCCACCGGACCCGGGGCTGCCGCAAGTCTCTCTAGCCATTCGACCAAGTGGGCCCTCGTTTCTCTATCGCCGGGCGTTTTGCCACCTGGCCTGAGTTTCTTATCGGATTCCGTCGGAGATGGCGGGATCGGTTGTGCCATCCCTGTTTGATGCAGATGGCCGATGCTTCATTCACGGGGTTTGTCCATCGGGGCGATCGCGGGAAGTGCCGCACCTCCGCCTTCACGCTGCGGAGTCTGGTGTGAGGCGAGGAGAGGGAACCGGGGAGCGACAGCGCTGGTGGGGCGAAGGCGTTGATTTGAACACCGCCTAAGCTTTCTCGCATACCGGGCCGATAAACAAAAGGACCGGTCGTTGCCCGCCGCCGGTATCTTCCAACAGGAGTTGATCTTGTTTCTTCAACACAAAAAGAACTCCTCCGCAGTTCCAAACGACCCCCCGCCGCTTCCATGGCGAGCATTCAAGCGGATGCCTTTCCGACGACGCGATTGTCGTCCCCTGCAAGAGCGGGATTCAATCGCGGAATGCACCCGCTTGATCCGCGCGATTTGCCTCGAAGAGGATCGCGTGTGGGAAGCTTGAAGCAGTATCCCGGTCTCGCGTAGAACTCGGGGCCGAAAAGGGCTGGCGGCGTGGAGTGGACCTCAGTGCCCTACCTCTGGCCCTGTGGAGTTCGCGAACCGAACTCGCAACAGGGCACCGCATCCCCCGTCCGAGGCTCTAAAGAGGCCGGAGGTTGCCTAACCGAGTTCTCGGATGGCTGCCGTGAGGGCGGGGACAACCTCGAAAAGGTCGCCCACGACGCCATAGTCTGCCACCTTGAAAATCGGCGCTTCGGGATCCTTGTTGATGGCGACAATGCACTTGGAGGAACTCATGCCCGCCAGGTGCTGAATCGCACCCGAGATACCCGCGGCGATGTAGAGAGCGGGTGAGACGACTTTGCCCGTCTGCCCCACTTGCATCTCGTGTCCGGCCCAGCCGGCGTCCACGACGGCACGAGAAGCGCCGACGGCCGCGCCCAAGAGACCCGCCAATTCTTCAATGATGCCCCAGTTTTCTGGTCCTTTGATGCCGCGTCCGCCGGATACGATGATGTCTGCCTCGGCCACATCGATCCGTCCACCTTCGGCTCGCACGATTTCGAGGGTGCGCGCCTTGAGGTCATTCTCATCTAGATTCATGGCCGCAGATTCCACCGCGCAGGTCCGGGCGGGATCGGCCTCAAGCGGGGGAATGCTGTTGGGGCGCAGTGTCACCATCCGTACAGTTCCCGGCTTCACGCGAACGGTAGCGATCGCCTTCCCCGCCATGATCGGCCGCTCACAAACCAGCTCTTCTCCATCAAGGCGAAGCGCTGTCACATCAGACGCCATCCCGGCATCCAGACGAGCGGCGATCCGAGCCGAAACGTCCTTGCCTTGCGCTGTGGCGGCGCAAACATAGATCCCACCACCGGCGCTGGTCATGAGGTCGGCAACTACCTTGGCGGTTGCGATTGGCGCATAGAACTGTAGCCGGTCATCTTCGGCGACGAGGACGCGATCCGCACCCCGCTGCCCCAACTCGGCACCGAGATCCTGTACACCGGACCCCACAATGATCGCGACCACTTCGCCTTCCGGTGCGAGGCTGCGAGCGGCAGCAATTGCTTCGAAGCTGGCCTTCTTGACGGTACCTTCGCGATGCTCTACATAGACAAAAATCGAACCCATGGTTGCTCCTGGGGGCAGAACCGGCACTGCGCCGATCTTGCCGCTAGACTCAAATTTGGTAGTGGATCGCACTCTGAAATGCGAAATCCACGATTGCGTTCAGGCACAGAAGTGCTTAGATAACCTTGGCCTCTTCGCGAAGGAGTTGAGCGAGATTGCGGGCTTTTTCGGCGGCATCGGCACCGTCGATCAAGCGTCCGGCGGAACGCTGAGGCGGCATTTGGTAGCTGATTACCTCGGTACCCGCGCCCGCAGCACCGACCATCTCTCTCTCCAGGCCGATGTCGTCGGGAGTGAGGTGAGTCAGCTTCTTACGCTTGGCCTTCATGATCCCTGGGAGTGAGGCGAAGCGTGGCTCACCCAGGCCTTTCTGGCACGTAGCCAATGCGGGAAGAGACAGCTCGATCTTCTCGTGCCCCCCCTCGATCTCGGAACTGCAGATGGCCCCGCTGCCGTCATCAGCAACCTGCAATTCGGTGATTGCGCCTGCGTGCGGGATGCCCAGAATCTCGGCAACGCGGACACCGACCTGGCCCTGGTCACTGTCGATCGCCTGCTTGCCGGCCAGGATCAGATCGAAACCAATGTGTTTACAGGCAGCGGCTAGGGCTCTGGCATCGGAGCGAGCATCTCCCCCCTGGAATGCCTCATCCGCAAGCAGATAGGCCTCGTCCGCGCCCATTGCCAACCCCTTGCGAATCTCGGGTTCACATCGATCCGGACCGAGGGTCAGAAGAATGACCGAGGCATCTCGCGCGTCCTTGAGTTGCAGTGCCGCCTCGATGGCGTATTCGTCGTAAATGTTTAGTTCGTAGCTGAAGTCGGATTCGTTCAACGCCCCGTCAACAACATTGACGCGGGTGTCTGACTTCGGCACGCTTTTGACTAGGACTAGGATCTTCATTGTTTCCTCTCTGCGCCATCGGTTGGACCGGCCGGGCCCATTGTCGATGGTCCGTCAAGGTTCGGTGTTTCTTCGCGCGAGTCCGATGGATTGTCGGGCCGCCCGGAGGAGGCTCTAGCGATCTCCTCGATTATACGCGATGTCGGGGAGATTTGCCGCATTGCGTCACGGGCAGCTTCCACTTCTGCGGCTCGCTTGCTTTGCGCCTTGCCCCGGCCGAGGCTGCGGTCGGCGACCAGCACCTCCACGGTAAATGTTCGATGGTGGGGCGGCCCCTCTGTCGAGATGACCCGATAGTCCGGCGGCGACCGCACACCAGCCTCCTGAACCAACTCCTGGAGGAGGTTCTTTGGGTTGATGTAGTCGCCGCTCTGCTGCAGGGCGTCTGCTCGCATCAGCAGCAGTCTTTCCAAAACCTCAGTTGCCGCATCGAGACCGCCGTCCAGGAAAACAGCGCCGATCACAGCCTCAAATGCATCGGCCAAAATCGACTCGCGTTCTCTGCCACCTCGCCTTTCCTCCGCGCGGGAGAGTTTGATGCTCTCACCGAGGCCGATTGCGCGGGCAGCCATGGCCAAGGAATCGCGACGGACCAGTGCGGCTCTCAATTGGGTCAACGCTCCCTCTCCGAGAGCGGGATAGCGGAGAAAAAGGTAGCGCCCGGTCACCAGCCCCAGCACCGAATCACCCAGGAACTCAAGTCGTTCATTGGAAGCTCCACGTCCATCTTTGAAATAGAAGGCGTGTGAGCGATGACGGAGTGAGTGCCCCAACAGCCGAGGCTGCCGGAAATGGTAGCCCAGGCGAGTCTCAAGGTTTGAAGCGGGGCGCAGGAACCTCGAAAGCGTCCGCCGCCATGAGCGGACACGCTGAGGAAGCCCCCTAGACATCCGCCGAATGGCGCCGGAAAGCGAGGGTGACATTGTGGCCGCCAAAACCCAGGGAGTTGGAGATCGCGGCCTCAATCTTCGCTTCTCTGGCCTGCCCCGGCACGCAGTCGAGGTCACACTCCGGATCGGGGTTGACATAGTTGGTCGTCGGCGGAACGACTCCATGGAAAATCGTTAGCGCGGTCGCTACCGATTCGAGCCCGCCGGCCGCACCGAGCAGGTGCCCGGTCATCGACTTGTTGGAACTAACCATCAAGCTGTCGGCGTGGGTGCCAAAGACACGCCGGATTGCCGCAGTCTCTGTCTTGTCATTGAGTGGCGTGGATGTACCGTGGGCGTTTACGTACTGAACATCGGTCGGGTCAAGTTGAGCATCGGCCAACGCCAAAGAGATGCCATGTGCGGCGGAGAGGCCGTCGGGGTGTGGCATGGTGATGTGGAATGCGTCGGCGGTGGCGCCGTATCCAGCCAGTTCCGCATAGATGCGAGCCCCCCGATCGAGAGCGTGTTGGCGCTCTTCAAGAAGCAGGACACCTGCTCCCTCCCCCAGGACAAAGCCATCACGCTCCGCATCGAAGGGACAACTGGCGTGTTGCGGATCATCATTCCGTTTGGAGAGCGCCCCCATCTTGGCGAATGCCGCGATCGAGAAGGGTGTGACCGCAGCTTCACTGCCGCCGGCCAACATGAGATCGCACTCGCCACGCTGAATCGCGCGCCGCCCCTCGCCAACGGCGTGGGCTCCCGATGCGCAGGCTGATACCGGTGAATAGTTGATCCCGCGAGCGCCGAAACGGATCGCCACCTGACCGCTGGCCATGTTGGCAATCATCATGGGTATCGCAAGCGGGCCGGCGCCGGCGGGGCCACGACGCTCCATGCGTGCATATTCGACGGCGAAAGTCTCGATTCCGCCGATACCGGAACCGATGATCACACCGAATCGAAAAGGGTCTACTTGATCGAGTTGCAGGTCGCTGTCCGCAATCGCTTGGACGGACGCCGCCATGGCATACTGGGCGTAGCGGTCGCTTCTCCGGGCTTCCCGGCGGTCCATGTAGGCGGTGACATCAAAATCCCGCACCTCTCCAGCGAAGCGCACCGAGTGTTTTGAAGCATCGAATCGTTGAATGGGAGCAACGCCGCTTGTTCCGGCGCAGAGCGCACTCCAGTAGTCTGGGACGTTGTGCCCGATGGGACTAACAACACCCAGGCCAGTGATTACGACGCGCCTCTCCTTCATGGTCATTCACTCCTGCGGGACGATTGGTGTGCGTGCATACCCGCTTATGGCAGGTACGCGATACTTGCTGAATGGCGGATCGATGGCCCCCGCCGGCAGATACCATTGCTGGACCGACTAGTCGCCTAGCTTCTCTTTCAGATAGTTGATAACCGAACCGACAGTCGTGACCTTTTCGGCGTCTTCGTCCGGGATCTCGATCTCGAAGTGCTCTTCGAAAGCCATGACGAGTTCAACCGTATCCAGTGAGTCTGCACCCAAGTCATCAATGAATGATGCTTCGGGAACAACCTGTGATGGATCAACGTTCAGTTGCTCGACGATGATTTCCTTGACCTTGTCCTCAATTGTCGAAGCCATGTGCGAACCTCCGTTGCCTAGTTTTCTTGCGGGTTTTACAAACGCGTTCGGAGCTGCGCAGGCGCAACTCGTAAACGATGGATAGTGTAGCCGTTTTCCGGCCATGGATTGGAGATGAAATCACCGCTGAAAGATTCTTCGTCGCAGATCGGGCGAAACAGCAGCCGAAATGGGCGCCATGCCCAACTACCCCATGGCCAAGCCGCCATCTACTGCGAAAATCTGCCCGGTAATGTATCCGGCCAAGTCGGAAGCAAGAAAGGCCACTAGAGATGCGATTTCCGCCGGTTTGGCCAATCTTTTCAATGGCACCCGCTCGAGAATCTCTTGCAGCGCATTCTCGGGAAGCGCGGCGAGCATATCGGTGTCAACGAGACCTGGAGCAACCACATTGACACGTACATTCCGGGGTGCGAACTCTCGTGCGAGCGAGAGGCTCATTCCGTTGAGCCCCGCCTTGGCCGCCGCATAGTTGGCCTGCCCGGCATTGCCGATACGGGCTGTGACTGACGAGACGTTCACGATCGATCCGGAACGTTGCCGCAGCATGGGGCGTGCGGCGGCCCGAAGAACATTGTAGGGGCCGGTGAGATTGGTGTTGATCACCGCCTGCCACTGCTCCCGAGTCATCCGGAGGAAAAGATTGTCCCGCGTGATTCCAGCGTTGTTGACAAGGATATCGAGACTGCCGAATTCCGTCACACAAGCTTGAATCAGTTCCTTCGCAGCGTCCTCCTCCGCGACATCAAACGGGGCGGGAAAAGCATCCCCGCCGTTGCCCTGAATTTCATCGACTACTTCGCGCAGAAGTTCCTCGTTGCGACCGTTGCACGCAACGCGAGCCCCGGCACTGGCCAAAGTGGTGGCAATCGCGCGGCCGATTCCGCGGGAAGCGCCAGTTACCAAGGCAGATTTGCCGCTCAAGTCGATCATTCATCACTCCAGGAGTTCAGGTTCTGGTCGCTTATAACCGGGTTCTTGCTAACTGCCGATCGCAGTGAGTGCGTTTTCCAGTGTCTCCAGATTGGATACTGCGTGGCAACTCGCTTGCCTGTCGACTTTTTTCAGCAGCCCACTCAGTACCTTGTTGGGGCCGATTTCAAGGAATGTTCGGACGCCTTGGCCCACCATCCATTCGAGAGTCTCCACCCAACGCACCGGATGGGTCAGTTGCTGCCCCAAAAGCTCAGGAATCTCCGTCACATCGGTGACCGGCAAGGCGGTCACATTGGCCACAACCGGAAACCGCGGTGCCGACCACTGGACAGTTCGCAACTTCGCACCCAGCGCTTCGGAGGCCGGCAGCATCAGCGCGCTGTGGAAAGCACCGCTGACCGGCAGCCGGACAGCCCGTCGAGCCCCGGCGGCCTTCGCCAATGACATGGCCTGCTCGACCGCATCGACCTCGCCCGAGACCACCGTCTGGGTTGGGGCGTTGAAATTCGCGGCTTGTACAACCTGGCCGGTTTGATTCGCCGCTTCGCGCGCGGCTTCTTCAACCACCGTCGAGGGCACACCAAGGATTGCCGCCATTGCCCCGGGGCGCTCGATGCCGGCACGGAACATGAGCGTTCCCCGCAGTCGCACGAGTTCGAGCCCATCAAAAAGCTCCAACGCGCCGGCGGCATGGAGCGCCGAGTACTCCCCGAGGCTATGCCCCGCCGCTGCAACAACCTGAAGTCCACGGTCGGCGAGCAGATGCCAGCAGGCGGCACTATGAAGATAAAGTGCCGGTTGCGTGTGGTGCGTTTCCCGCAGCAGGTCCTCTGGGCCCTCGAGCATGA
The DNA here is from genome assembly GCA_026991065.1 of Gemmatimonadota bacterium. Taxonomy (GTDB): domain Bacteria; genus JALXCG01. The sequence goes on from JALXCG010000554.1 coordinate 9,653, forward strand.
TCTTCGACAGCGAGTAACCCAGATGAGCGTCAGCCTCTTCGAAGAGCGCTCGGGTCTCTTCGGAAGCTTCGACCAATTCCCGCCCCATTCCGACGAACTGGGAACCCTGGCCGGGGAATAGAAGCCCTACTCGTGTTGTCATGCGTCATCCTCGGTCAGGGGAGTCAACGACAAGGCGCATTTGGAGCGAATGCTTATCTCCCGTCCATCGGCACAATTTCGCGACCGCCGTAGTAGCCACAAGAAGGGCACACCCGATGTGGCAGCGAATGCTCGCCGCAGTTGTTGCAGACGGAGAGATGGGTGCTGTCGATTTTCCAGTTTGCGCGGCGCTTGTCACGGCGGGCTTTGGAGTGGCGTCGTTTGGGGGTATTCACTGTAGGTTTCCTGGGCTTTGGGTGAACGAATTGCGCTGTTTCTGAGGTTGATTCGGTTGCAGGAGAACTCGCCACCGGGGATCGATCTCCTGGCTTTCGCAGGCGCACTGGTCGTGATTGAGGTCGGCGCCACAATGAGCGCAGAGCCCCGCACAGTCTGGCCTGCACAGTGGCTTCATTGGGAATTCCAGAATCAATAGTTCCCGCACATCGGAGTCGAGAACCAATTCGCCATGCTCGCCGTCCCATAAGGGACCCGCGGCAGGTATGTCCTTCTTGGGGTCAAAGAGGAGATCCGTTTCTGCTTGAAGAGGGGTCTGCACCGGAGCCAAACAGCGCCCACACGATGAAGAGGAAAAGCCCTCGGCGCTGAGATGAATTGTCAAACGCCCACGAACATCTACATCGACCCGCGCGGCTACCTCGATCGGCGTAGCCATCCGGAAATCGCCTTGGTCCAAATCGAGGGCAACCGCTTCAACACTCCACTGGTGTTCTGACCGCCCGGCCGGCAGATTCTCGACTCGAAGACGTATCACGCTTTGCATCCGCCACAGCCCCGGAGATCTGGTCCTCAGTGTGTTTGCCGTCCGAAAAACAATAAGTCTATCTAAAACAACAGCCTTAGGTCAACACCTTGACGCCAGGGTGATTTCAGGGCACGCACACTCTTCGCCAGGTTCCAGATCAGGACGCTGAGTCTGAAGGAAAGCTGGTTGTCATTTTCAAGGACTTAGCAACGCAGAGATCGGAGCAGGGAAGAGCGCGCGGCGACGTTAAGACAATGCGCGACAGGCACTAGGCTAGCAGGTCAGCCGTCGAGAAGAAAAACGGGATCTCGACCGCAGCAGTTTCTGGTGCGTCAGATGCGTGCACGCAGTTCTCTTGCTTGCTGGCGGCGAACTTCGCCCGAATCGTTCCCGCGGCAGCTTCCTTCGGGTCGGTGGCGCCAATCACGGTTCGCAAATGGGCGATGGCATCGGCGCGCTGCAGTACCAGCGCGAAAATCGGGCCCGAAGTCATGAAGTCCACCAGGTCTTCGTAAAACGGACGTTCCCGATGAACAGCGTAGAAAGCCCTTGCCGCCGCTTTGCTGAGTTGTACTCTGCGGATCGCGGCGATGGAAAACCCCTCGGCTTCGAGGTGCTGTATGATCGGGCCGGCCAGCTTGCGCTTGGTTGCGTCGGGCTTGATGAGGCAGAGCGTGGTCTGCATGCGATTGACTCCAGGAACTTGGCTGCGGTTTGAAGACTGTTTGAGTCGAACGAGTGTGGGAAATTCCAAGCCGCAAAAGATGGCATGCATGCAGACCAGATTCAAGGGAAAGATCCGCCCCGCCCTGCGTTGGCCGAGCAAGACACAGCAGATCGGACCGTCGCTCTCGGGAGCGACCGGCTCCTAGCGTACGCCCACCTTGCGGATCACGTTGCGAATGATGTCGGCACGCCCGACAATACCGACCAGTTTGCCCTTCCGCACGACTGGGATTCGGCGCACCTTCTGATCGACGAGCATGCGCGCGAGATCGACGACCTCCGTATTCTCGTCGGCGCAGACGATCTCACAATTCATAATGTCGCCGACGAGAATGTCCTCTTGCGTGAGAAGGCGCTCGATCACCGAGTCGAAAGTTGCGTGGAAGCCAATCGCGTCGAAAAACTCCCGAAGCTTGGGCATGCCTACCACGAGAACATCTTTTTCGCTTACCACGCCGATGACACGGTTTTCGGCATCAACAACCGGCATCCCCGAGATGTTATGCCGAATCAAGAGCTGAGCCAGGGCACGAACCGTTTCGCCGGGGCCAATGCTGATGACTTCGCGGATCATGATGTCTTTCGCGCGGCGAAAGACCGTGATGCGGACTCCTGCGTGGCGAATGAGTTGAAGAACTTCCTGAGGGTTGGCGGCATCGCCCAGTGCCTGCGGAAGCCCGGGACGGTGGAGCAGTTCCGAAACGGCGGCGAGTGTGCAGATGTAGGTGGTCGTCACTTCAAGCGGCGTGACAAAGAGAAAAATCAGCCGCGCGACGCTGTCGTTTCCCCAGGCGATCCCTTTCGGTTGTACTCCAAGCACGACATAGAGTTGGTCCGTGAGAGGGGTTCGGGCGTGCGGGAACGCGACGTTTCGGCCCAAAGCCGTTTCCCCCGCCTCTTCTCGCCGCTCGATCGCCTCAATCAACGCCTGGGGATTGTCGAGGGGCGTCTGGGCGACCAGCAACTCCACCAACTCGCGAATCGCTTCCTGACGGGTCGCAGCTTGCATCGGGAGGCAGATCATGCCCCGCGCAAAAAGATCTGAGAGTTGCATCTGCTTCGCATCTCCGTCGCTGTCGTGGCTGGGAAGGCTGGCGGCCGGGTGCTGCCTCCGCCCCCCAGGGAAAGCCGCGGTTGAGATTTAGACCCCTGGCCAACATGGGTGGCGCGCAAACCCGTGCGGCATCGCCCCGACACCACATCTCCCTTGCGCCACCCCGAGGAGGCTGTCGCGAATTGTCTTCACGTGACACCGCGTTCGCCCCGGCTCCAACCTCTGCATCGCTGAGTCCTTAGAAAGGCAACCGACCTTCCGGAGAACTCAGCGATTTGAAGTCGAAGCAAGCCCGAAGACGGGACTTGAAAGCCAATGCGCGACAGGCTCCTAGAGCACGTTCATCTGCTGCACCAAATGCGGAATGCTGGAGGGCAACTCGGCAACCGCAACTCCGGCCGCTTCCAGCGCTTCGATCTTGGCCGCGGCGGTTCCGGAACCACCGGAGATGATCGCGCCGGCGTGCCCCATGCGCTTGCCTGGCGGCGCCGCGCGACCGGCGATGTAGGCCGCCGCCGGCTTGGACATCTTCTCGGAAATGTACGCCGCCGCCCGCTCCTCTTCGTCTCCGCCGATCTCACCGATCATTACCACCGCCTTAGTATCAGGATCGGCCTCAAATGCCTGCAGGCAGTCCAGGAAACTGGTTCCGGCAACCGGATCGCCGCCGATGCCGACGCAGGTCGACTGCCCCAAGCCAGCGAGAGTCAAGGCGTAGACCACCTCATAGGTCAGGGTGCCGGAGCGGGAGACCAAACCAACGTTGCCCGGAGTGCAGATATTGCCCGGAATGATGCCGACCTTGGCCTGGCCGGGGGTGATGATCCCCGGACAGTTGGGACCGATGAGGCGTGTCGGACGATCCTTCAGGAAATCGTATACCTGAAGCATATCGTTGATGGGAACACCTTCGCTGATGCAGACAACAAGATCCATGCCCGCCAGCGCAGCCTCAAGGATTGCGTCGGCCGCGAACACGGCCGGAACATAGATCACTGACGTGTTGGCACCGGTTGCCTCCCGTGCCTCAGCCACCGAGTTGAAAACCGGGACGCCATGGACCTCCTGCCCACCTTTTCCGGGCGTAACGCCGGCCACGACCTGTGTGCCGTATTCCTGCATCTGCTGGGTGTGAAAGCCACCATCACGCCCCGTGATCCCCTGCACGAGGACCTTCGTATTTTTATCGACAAAGATTGCCACTTTGGATTCTCCGAAGGGCTCAGTCCCGGACCAAAGGCCGGGCCGGGCCGAGAAAGATCAGCTGTTGGCCAGGGAGATCGCGCGCTGGATCACGCCGTCCATGCTGGTTTCTGTGATGACGTTGGCTTGCTTGAGGATTTCTTGCGCTTCCTCCTCATTGGTTCCGGTTAGTCGAATCACCACCGGGACGCCGACCTCGGTGCTGTTCAGGACTTCGACCAAGCCATTGGCGACATCGTCACAGCGGGTAATACCGCCAAAGATGTTAAAGAGGATTACCCGCACATTGGGGTCGCGCAGGATGATCTCCATTGCCGTGCGGACCTTCTGCGGGTTGCTGGAACCGCCAATATCGAGGAAATTCGCCGCTGAACCGCCGAAATGCTTGATGACATCGAGCGTCGACATCGCCAATCCGGCGCCATTGACGATACAGCCGACCTCGCCCTCCAACTTGTGGAATGCCAGACCCGCCTCACGCGCTTTGGCATCGCCGATATCTTCCGCCGTGAGGTCACGTAGCTCTTCCAACTCCGGGTGTCGTGCGAGGCCGTTGTCGTCGAGAGAGACCTTGGCATCAAGAGCGATAAGCTCGCCCTGCTCGGTCACGATCAACGGATTGATCTCGGTGAGCGTGCAGTCATGGGTAAAGAAAACCTTGCCCAGATTCAGCAGGAGCGAAACGGCCTGTTTGGCGATCGCCGGGTTATTCGGGTAAAGATGATACGCAAGCCGCCGGGCTTGGGCCCTGGTTACGCCCAGTGCCGGTTCAATGATCTCCTTGAGGATCGCGTCGGGGTTGTTTTTGGCGACCTCTTCGATATCGATGCCGCCCTCGGCACTCACCATGAAAGTGGCCTTGCGCGCGGCCCGGTTGTGGGTGATGCCCACATAGGCCTCGCTGGCGATATCCGCAGCCTCGACCACCAGCACCTTGCGCACGGTCTTGCCCTTGATCTGCATCCCGATGATCTTCTCGGCGTTGGCACGCGCCTCCTCCGGGGTCTTGCAGAACTTGACGCCGCCGGCTTTGCCACGACCTCCGGCGTGCACCTGCGCCTTGACGACGACCGGGCGCCCGACACGCTCAGCGATGCTGGCCGCTTCCGCGGCGCTGCATGCAACTTCTCCGCGCAGGATGGGAATCCCGCTTTTCTCGAAAAGCTCTTTGGCTTGATATTCGTGAATGTCCATTCACAGGCTCCTTGGCCGTGCCCGGCGCAGTTTGTCCAACCCGATGGGCGTATAGACCGTTTAATCGGTGGCGAATCGCAGCGAGTCGTGAGAACCGTCACGCTTCCCCGCGATTTGGTTAAACTCAGTTTTTTCTGGTGCGGTGATCGCCCGTGGGGGAATCAGCCGGCGCCATTTGATGCACGATCCGGAACAATGCGAGTTCCCGCGCTCCCCTCCCAGGCGCGGGGCAGCGCGGCGAAAGAGGTAATCAGAACCTCTTTGCCTCCATTGCGAAGAAAATCGATTGCGCCTTCAATCTTGGGCCCCATGGAACCGGCAGGGAACTCCCCCTGTGCCAAGTATTGCTCAGCTTCGCTGACCGTCAGTTGGTCCAACTCGCGCGCATCTGGCGTGCCAAATCCCAGGGCCACCCGCTCCACAGCGGTGAGAATGATCATGTAGTCTGCCTCGATCTCCTTGGCCAGGAGAGCGGAAGCGCGGTCCTTGTCTATCACCGCGTCAACCCCATCCAGCAGGCCATGCTCAGTCTCGGTAACCGGCACCCCTCCCCCACCGCACGCGATAACGATCTGCCCTTGGTCAACCAGCGCCTTGATCGCCGGAGCTTCCACGATCCGCACCGGGCGGGGCGATGGGACCAAGCGCCGATAGCCCGATTTTGCATCTCCGCTGACCCGCCAACCATGGGCGCGGAATCTGGCGGCATCCTCTTCTGTGCAAGGCATCCCAATGGGCTTGCTTGGGTCCCGCAGCGCGGGATCAGCCTCGTCGACGACGACTTGGGTCACAAGAGCGGTAACGGGGCGCGGTTTTCGCTCGAGAACCAGCCAATTGTCGATGACCTGAGCGAGCATGTAGCCGATTCCGCCCTGCGTATCCGCCACCAAGACACCGAGCGGCCTGGCCGGTGTTACGCCGCGGGCGATCTCCATGCGGGCGAGCGCCATCCCCACCTGCGGGCCATTTCCGTGGGTAATGACCAAGCCGGCGTCGGAGCGCAACAGGGGACCGATGCCGCGCACGGCAACCCGCGTATGATAGAACTGCTCGTGAATCTCACCGGTGTCATCCGCGCCGGTAATCGCGTTGCCGCCAAAAGCGATAACTACACGTTTTGGGAAATCTACCATGGGAGTTTCCGGGACAGTTGCCAGGTGGCCAAGAGAATGAGAGTGCAGAGGCTATCGAGCCACCCCGCACACGGTCAACTGCAATCCCCAGGATTCGCACCGGGCACGCTCGAAGTTGGGTGAGATTTCCAGCCTGCGCCGGTGATTCGCTCACAATCCGTCGCTACACGTCATTTGCCGCTCCCGGCCCGGTCTCGCCTCCTGCGCGAATTCTCGCGATCAAATCACTGGTGGAATAACCTTCGAGCAGAGGCAATAGCTGGACCCGCCCCCCCCACGAGCGCACCTCTTTCGATCCGATTACAGTGCGCCCGGCATAATCCTCGCCCTTTACCAGGACATCCGGTCGCAGCGCGATGATCGTTGCCAGCGGGGTGTCGTCGGCAAAAGGGACCAGCAGATCCACGACCCGCAGGGCAGCCACCATGCGGGCCCGCTCGACCAGCGGAATCCAGGGCCGCTCCGGCCCTTTCAGCCGCCGAACCGAAGCATCGTCGTTGATCGCGACCACCAGAACGTCACCGCAGCTTCTGGCTCCTTCGAGTGCATGGATGTGCCCCGGATGGAGAAGATCGAAACAGCCGTTGGTGAAAACCACTTGGCGGCCCTGCTCTTTCCAGGCAGCGACGCGGGCGATGGCCGCGTGGAGTTCCACGACCCGATTCATGCCCCTGCTCCATGGTGCGACAGGGCGCTTCGAACTTCGTCCGCGGTGACTG
>JALXCG010000555.1 GCA_026991065.1 Gemmatimonadota bacterium
GGTGCCGCTGGTGGGCGAACTCGAGGTCGCGGGGCTCACTCCAGCGCAGGCCACCAGGCGCGTGCTGGACGCCTACGAAGGTGTGCTGAGAGACCCCGATGTGTTCCTGATCGTCAAGGAGTTCGGCACGGCCACGCGAGAGTTGAAGGCGGTGATTCGGAATAGCTCGGAGGGGCAGAGCAAAACTGTCAGAGTGCGTCCCGATGGTCATGTTGCCCTGCCGGCGATCGGTGATGTGTTGGTCACCGGATTGAGCATCGCGGAAGTGACCAGGACGGTGGAGCAGCGCTATGCCGAGAGTTATTCTGACCTGGCAGTTGACGTGCTGCTCCGCGAGACAGCCGATCACTATGTATATGTGCTCGGGGAGGTTCGCAAGCCGGGCGCCTATACAATTCACAAGCCGGTTTCGGTTGCCCAGGCGCTGGCCCTGGCGGGCGGCAATATCGCTGACTCCCGGCTCTCCTCGATCGTCATTGCGCGCCGGAACGGCGATCGCCTGCTCACGCGGCAATTCGACCTGGATGACGCTCTGGGGGCCGCCGATTCGCCCCTGGGCATTGTCCTCCAAGCGGATGATGTTCTCTTTGTTCCGCGCCGGCGTCTCGCATCCGCCGCAATGGTGGGACGCGACTTGGCTGACTTGTTGCTCTTTCGTGGGTGGGCCATTGGTGGAACCTACGACCTTGATCGCTCCTCGACAAGAATACCGTGATGGCGCAAAAACACGAACTATCCGACACCCTTCGTTTTCTGCTGACAGTTCTTTTTGCCCGCGCCAGGTTGGTGCTCGCGACCACGGCTTTTTGCGTCGTTGGTGCCATCCTGGCGTGCGCGGTCTTGCCGAAAACCTACGTCGGCGATTTCTCGATCCTGATAAAATCGCCCGAGATCGATCGCAGCATCTTCGGCGAGAATGCAGATGTGGTGGTAAAGCCGGGGCGGGTACAAGCCAATACTTTGTCCGACGAGTTTGAGATTCTAACCAGTCCGGGCCTCGCACAGGTTGTTGCCGAAGCGTACCACAATGATGGTCACTTGCCCGATCATCTGCAGATCAAACCCGGCGGCGCTTCTGATGCGACTCCGGCAGTCTCGGAAGTCCCCGCCGCCGGGGCACAGCAAGTGAATCGGCTGGCCGGCATTCTGCGGGAAAAACTGGAAGTGACGCCGGTCAGAGAGTCGGACGTTATTCACGTCCGTCTGAGCGGCAGCAATCGCGAGGAACTGGATCGTCTGGTGAAACTCTATGCGGCCGCCTATCAACGCTACCGTGCCGGCATCTGGTTTGATGCCGGCGCGCTGCGATTCTTTCAGGATCAGGCGGCAAGCTCACTGGCCGCATGGAAGAAGTGCCTGGCCGCGCTGCAAGAAACCAGAAAAGAAGCAGGTGATCTGGACCCGGCCGTGGAACGTGCCCGGCTTGAACAGATTGTGTCTGAATACCAGCGCACGCTGAATGACCTTGAGACCTCCATTGCTGCGGATTCCAGTGCGTATGAGACACTTCTGTCTCTGGATCCGGCACAAGCCGTGACTTTTCTCACCGAGGAAACCAACGACAACCGTCTGTTCTGGCAACTCAGCGAAGAGATCGCCAAGGCCAAGGCGCATCGGCATGAGCTGGCCAAGAATCACGCGGATGGATCCATCATTCTAAGTAAAGTGGACCGGGAGCTGGAGGCGTTTTACCGGGACTACAAATCACAGCTCGGGCAGATGCTGCGCAATGATCTGTCCAGACTGTCGGCCCGCCGGGATGCCCTGCTCAGCAACACCCGGTCCATTCGGTCACGCTTGTCTCAGTTGGGGGAGACGGAGCATCGCGCGGCGGTGTTGCAGCAGGACGCGGACCTCTATCGCGATCAATACAATATGTACTCGGCCAAGGTGCTGGAGATGTCGGCCTTGAACAACATGCGAGCCGCATCCACCAGTAGCGTCAGCATTCTTTCGCCGCCCCGCGTAGGGATCCGCCCGATATGGCCGGACCCGCGTCTGCTGATTCCTCTGGCGGGGTTTCTGGGGCTGATCCTGGGGCTGGTCGTGGCGGCACTGAGTTCGCTTCTCAATGGCAGCTTCAGCTTGCCCGAGGAGGTGACGCGCGAGCTTGGGATCCCCGTGGTCGCGTCGTTTCCTGAATTGGATGACCAGGGAACCCTGCGGGCTGGCAGTGGAGCAGCGTGAGCATGGCTACCACCGGAGTTCCCTCGCTTGCTGTGGGAGCGGGGAGCGGGGGCACAGAAGCGCAGGTTCCTGTGCAGAAGTCCGGCGGCAACACTTCAGTCTGGCTTCAGGTGGCGGCCACCGTCGTTGGAGTGCTGACCATCGTCTTCGCGGGCAGTTGGATGTGGCCGGAGGCGATCACCCGGATCGTTCTGGCGGCTGTTGCTGCACCGGTGGTGCTGATCCTCGCGTTGCGGGAGCCAAGGATTCTGTCGCTCCTGCTGGTGGTTCTCGTTCCGGTCGACACTTTCGCGGATCTTTCTGAAACACAGCAGACGATTACACTCTTCAAGGCCCTGTTCCCTCTGATTCTATGTGCTGTTCTGCTGCGGAGATGGACCGGCCGGCTCCCCGCGCTGGGAGCGAACGCGCTTGATCGAACCATCCTGCTGTGGGCGGGGCTGAATGTCGTCCTGATCGCAACCGCACAGGACCGCGCGGAAGCGATCGATTTTGTGCGCCGCATTCTCAGTATGGCGGCCCTCTACTATGTTTTGAGCCGTCTTTTCAGTCAGGCCACCTGGAATCGGCGGCTCCGGGGTGCAGTCGTCTATGCGGGGGCAGTATCGGTGGTCTTTGGCATGATCGCGTACTTTTCCGGGGCCAATCCATACACCGATTACGATGTCGATGTCGTGCGGATCAGCGGTGCAGCCGACATTTCGCCGAATGTTTACGGCATGCTGCTGATTCCGCCCATGCTCTTGGCTGCCGCCGGTTCGCTCGAGGCGCGGAGCAAGATTCGAAGGGCCTGGTTCGACGCTTTGGTGATGTTCCTGGCGTCGGGAGTCGTGCTCACCTACTCGCGTTCGGCTGCACTGGTGCTGGTGCTGGTCGCTGTGGTCGCCGTTGTAACCTGGAGAGGCCGTCTCACACGCAGTCATTGGGTGGCACTCGCGCTGGCTGTCGCCCTGGGGCTACTGATCGTGCCCCCGGAATACTGGGAGCGATTGCGGACGCTTTCGCAGCTGGGCTCGCTGCCGGCCGACGATGCGTCGCTGTGGCGTCGCAGCAGCTATTTGCGGACCGGCTGGAACATGTTCCGGGAGCATCCCTTCCTGGGGGTGGGGCCGGGGAACTTCCTGCCGATGCACGCACAGGCCGCCTATCAAATGGAGCCTTCGCTGATCGGTTTGCCCAGAATGGCTCATGATGTCTATCTGCAGACCGTCACCGAAATCGGCCCGCTGGGGCTGGGGCTCTTTCTCGGTGTGTTGGGCGCCGCCGGCAGCATTGCCTATCGAATCGCCAGAGTTGATCAACCGCATTCGGTGCAAGCTCAGGCTCTGGCCATCGCGATTCTTGCGTTTTCGGCAATGGGATTTTTCTCTCACCTGCTGCTGGACAAGACATTCTGGATTGTGTTGGCGCTCATCCGCACGCTACCGGAGTTGGACCCGTGACGAGGCCTCGCTTGTTGATGGTGATCGAGACGCTGGGGGCAGGCGGGCGGGAAATTGCAATGGTCGCGCTGGTTCGGGCGTTGCGCGAACGGGGTTGGGACGCGCGCGTGGTCGGTCTATGCGGATCCGAGGGGAATGCGCCCGCGAACAGTCTGTGGGAGGATTTGCCCGTTGTCTTTCTGCAGCCCCATCCGAAGATTCTGCGCGTTCCTCTCCTGGTGCGGGAGATTCACGCAGTCCAGCCTCAAGTGGTGCACACTCACCTCTTCTCGGGCGGACTCTGGGGACGCATCGCCGCCAGGATCGTCGGGGTCCCGGTGATCGTACATACTCACGGCGGTTTCGTTTTTCGCGACAAGCGCTGGAAGCGCGTGCCGGTGGAACGCGTTCTTGCCGGATTCAGTGACCGCGTGATATCGGTCTCCGAATCGCTGGCGGACCACTTGGTTCGCGCCGGCGGGCTCGCCCCGAATTCCATCACAGTCATTCGCAATGGAATCAACTGCGATTCCCTGCTGGATCGACCGCTGCGAAAACCGTCGGAGAGGCCGACGCTGTTCTCCGCCGGCCGTTTCACTCCGGTCAAAGGCTATGACCTGCTGATTCGCGCTTTGCCGCTGCTGAAGCGAACCGCATGTCGCATCGTGCTGGCGGGAGATGGACCCGAGCGGCAAGCATTGGAACGGCTCGCCGGGGAGCTTGGTTGCGCCGATCGGGTGACCTTCCTGGGCTACCGGCATGACGTGCGGGAGCTGCTTGCGACGGCCGACGTTTATGTTGCACCTTCGCGTTCAGAGGGAATGTCCAACGCCATCATCGAAGCCATGGCCGCGGGGGTGCCGGTTGTGGCGACAGCCGTGGGCGGGAACACCGAACTGCTTGCGGACGCCGGCCGGCTGGTAGCGCCGGAGGATCCCGCCGCGCTCGCCCGCGGGATCGAAGAAGCTCTCCTTGAACACGACCAAACCAGAGAGTTCATCGGCAAAGCGCGGAACCGCGTGCGCCGGCAATACACGATGGATCGAGTCACCCGGGAACACGAGGTGCTCTACCATGAGTGCCTGGCCGACAAGGGCATCGAGCCGGGAGGGGCGCGATGACACGCCAGCGGGAATTCGGCAGTTCCGGGAATCCGGTTGCTCCGGGGCGGATTGCGATCCTGATCGCGTCGCTTCGAATCGGCGGCGCGGAACGCTTTGCGCTGCGGCTGCTCGGGGCGCTGAACGATCGCGGCGTGGACGCGATTCTGCTGGTGCTCGACGGCAACCACGAGATGCCCCTGGCCGTTGGAGAATCCAAGCCGCCCTGGTGGGCGGATCGTGTTTTTCACCTGACTCAAAGTGATGTCTACTGGAGTACGCCGCGCAAAGTACTGCATCTGCCGCGCGTCTGGATCAGACTGCAGCAGGCCCTGCGCCGG
>JALXCG010000556.1 GCA_026991065.1 Gemmatimonadota bacterium
ACGCGGTCTTTTACCAGATCTTCCCGGAGCGGTTCGCCAACGGTGACCCGAGCAATGATCCGCCGGCGACTGAACCGTGGGGGAGTGTGCCGGGACACTACACCTACCAGGGCGGAGATCTCCGGGGGATCACGCAACACCTCGACTATCTGCAGGAGTTGGGGATCGACGCGCTCTATCTCAACCCAATCTTTGTCTCTCCGTCCAACCACAAATACGATACCGCCGACTACACTCGGGTGGACCCCCATTTCGGGGGCGATGCAGCTTTCGACGAACTTCTGACGGCGCTCAAGAAGCGCGACATGCGCATCCTTCTCGATGGTGTCTTCAACCACACCGGCAATCTCCATCCAGCGTTCCAAGATCTGCGCCGCCGGGGTCCCGAATCCGATTTCGCCGACTGGTACCAAGTTCGCGGGTTCCCCGTCGCCAGCCCGGAAGCTCCGAATTACGCAGCGTGGAACGGCTATGGGCACTTGCCGGAGCTTTGCACTTGGAATCCGGAGGTGCGCAGGTTTCTTTTCGACATCGCCGCGCGCTGGATTCGTCGCGGCATTGACGGCTGGCGACTCGACGCCGCGGAACAAGTGGAGCACGAATTCTGGCGCGAGTTCCGCGATCGGGCGCGGGCAGCCGGGGCGGCAACCGGCAATGAGCCCTATCTGCTGGGAGAGATCTGGGGAGACGCACGTCCCTGGTTGGACGGAGAGCAGTTTGACGGCGTCACCAACTATCAGTTGCGGGTCGCTTGCGTGGATTTCTTCGCCAAGGAGAGCATCGATGCCGCCGCCTTTGCCGAGCGCTTGCAGACTCTTCTGCGTCGTCACCCCAAGGTGGTCACAGAGTCGATGGTCAACCTGCTCGGCAGCCACGATACACCGCGTTGGCGTACAGTCTGCGGAGAGCGCGCCGCCCGTGCCCGCCTCGGGACTGCTTTTCTGCTGACCTGGCCGGGTGCGCCGCTCATCTACTACGGAGATGAGATCGGCATGTCTGGTGGGCCCGACCCCGGGAATCGCGCCGCCTTCGACTGGCGGGCCGTTTTTGGGGAGCAGCCACAGTTGCGCTGGGTGCGCCGCGTCATTCAGGTCCGCCACAGCACGCCCGCGCTGCGCGACGGCTTGGTGCGAATCGCTTTTGCGGAGAGCGGGGGTGGATTGCTCTATATGGAGCGGAGCGCGCTGGGAGAACCCGTCGGGGTGGTACTCAATCGGGGTTGTGAACGGCGGAACCTGCGCCTGCCGAGTCAACTCCCGGCGGGCCGCTGGTGGGATGCGATCAGCGGGGTTCCCGCCCGCGTCGAAGCGGGGGTACTCTCAATCGCAACACTCGGTGAAGACCAGCTTCTGGTTCTCCGCCGGCAGCCTTCGCCGATGCGCCGGGAGCGATAGGGGAGGCGCCTGCGGGCGCTTCCGCTCGGTTCGTTCCCCCTATGGAGCGACATTCATGCTGGAACGATATTTCCACATTCGCGCCCAGGGCAGCACCCCCGCGCGGGAGGTGCTCGCCGCCCTGACCACGTTCCTGACGATGGTCTATATCATCTTCGTCAATCCCCAGATGCTGGCCCGTGCCGGCATCGATTCAGGCGCGGTATTCGTGGCGACCTGCCTGGCCGCGGCGTGTGGATCCATCATCATGGGGGTGTGGGCCAACTACCCGATCGCATTGGCGCCCGGCATGGGCCTGAACGCCTATTTCACGTTCGGAGTGGTGTTGGGAATGGGGCACCCCTGGCAGATTGCACTCGGTGCGGTCTTCATCTCCGGTTGCCTCTTTACCCTGCTCTCGCTTTCCCGCCTGCGCGAAAAACTCATCGACGCGATTCCGGCGACCCTCAAGTTCGCCACCTCCGCCGGCATCGGCTTTCTCCTGGCTTTTCTCGCACTCAAGTCCGCTGGCGTGATTGTGGATTCGCCGGCCACGCTTCTCAGCCTCGGCGATCTGCGACAAACCCCCACGCTGCTTGCCGGCGGAGGGTTCGTGCTGATTGCAGCGCTTGATGCCCGGCGTGTACCGGGCGCGGTAGTCTTGGGCATCATCGCGGTTGCCCTGGCCGGCGCCGGCCTCGGCGAGAACTCTTTCAACGGGATCTTTTCATTGCCGCCGAGTATCGCTCCGACTCTTCTCGCGATGGATCTGCGGGGCGCGCTGGACATCGGCTTGGTCACCATCGTTTTCTCTTTTCTATTTGTCGACCTCTTCGATACGGCCGGAACGCTGATCGGGGTGGCTCAGACCGGCGGGTTGTTGGATGGCGCGGGGCGATTGCCGCGCATTGGGCGCGCGCTGCTGGCGGATAGCAGCGCGACAGTGGTCGGGGCGATGCTGGGAACCTCCACCACGACCAGTTACGTGGAAAGCTGCCTGGGCGTGCAGGCTGGGGGGCGCACCGGTTTGACCGCGGTAGTGGTCGGGTTGTTTTTTCTCTTGGCACTTTTTTTTGCCCCGCTGGCCAGTTCCGTACCGGAGTTCGCGACCGCTCCCGCGCTGCTTTATGTTGCCTGTGCAATGAGCCGCAACCTGACTCACATCTGCTGGGATGATGCGACCGAAGCGGCACCGGCCCTGATCACCATCCTCGGCATCGCTCTCACCCTCTCGATCGCGACCGGGATCGGCCTGGGTTTTCTCGCCCATGTCGCCATCAAGACGCTCGCCGGGCGACAACACCAAGTGACCGCCGGGAGTTGGTTGCTGGCTGCACTATTCGCGCTGCGATTTGCTCTGGTCTGAGGGGGGCTCCTTGTCTTCCCGGGGCCTTGACCTATCATGCGCAGCGATCCCTGCGAGAGCGGAAAACGACTCTGCAACTCGCCCGCCGGTGGCGGGTCGGAAGGCGATGGAAGGACGATGATGAATGCATTCGATGCGCGCGTAACACCGGTCTTGGAAGAGCAACTCCGCAGCATCGCGGTGGACACCATGCAATTGAATCTCGGACTGCGCTGCAACCAGGCATGCACCCATTGCCACGTCAGCGCGTCTCCCGCGCGACGCGAGAGCATGCCGTGGCCGGTGATGTCGGCCGCGATCAAGGCCGCGCGGGTGCTGGGCTGCACTTTTTTCGATTTGACGGGTGGTGCCCCGGAGCTGAACCCACACTTTCGCACTCTGGTCAGCAGCCTTCGAAGCGCGGGCTACGCGGTGCAGGTTCGCACCAACCTGACCGTTTTGCTGGAGCCCGGGAGCGCCGGGCTGGCCGAGTTCCTGCGGGCGGAACAGGTGCGCCTGGTGGCTTCGCTGCCCTGTTATCTCGAGGAGAACGTGGATCGTCAACGCGGCGCGGGGGTCTACGCGCGCTCGATCGAAGCGATTCAGATGCTCAACGCCCTCGGCTACGGTGTGGATCCCGGCCTGGTTCTCAATTTGGTCTACAACCCCGGCGGCCCACTGCTTCCGGGCGAGCAAACCGCCCTGGAGACCGACTATCGGCACGAATTGCGGGAGCGCCATGGTCTGGCTTTTACGCGGCTACTGACCATCGCCAACATGCCGATTGGCAGGTTTCGTACGACGCTTTCAAGGGAACATGGGTTGGATTCCTATATGGAAGAGCTGCGGGACTCCTGGAATCCCACCACATTGGCCGGCTTGATGTGTCGCTACCAACTGAGCATCGGCTGGGACGGCTCGCTCTACGACTGCGATTTCAATCTGGCACTGGGACTGAAACTCGATCAAGGCCTGCCGCGCAACATCCTCGACTGTGACCCGCAGCTGCTGGTGCAGCGGCGTATTACTACCGGAGACCACTGTTTCGGGTGCACCGCCGGGCAAGGCTCATCCTGCGGCGGGGCACTGGCGTGATCCACTCCCACACCATCCACCAACACGGCGGAAAATCGGCCAACCTGCTGCTTCTCTTTACGCGCTGGCCCAGTCCCGGGCGGGTCAAGACCCGGCTCATTCCCGCGCTCGGCCCAGAGGGAGCGGCAGAGGTTCAGCGCCAACTCACCACCGCAGCGCTGCGCGTTGCGGATCTGCTCGAACGGAGAGGTGTGTGTCGCACCGAGGTCCACTTCGATGGAGGCGACGCGCACCTGATGCGTTCTCTCTTCGGTTGCGCGCGACACTACATCCCGCAGGAGCCGGGAGTTGATCTCGGCGGCCGCATGAGTGCCGCGTTCCGGCGTGCTTTTGCCTCCGGCGCTCAGCGGGTGGTGGTGATCGGCAGTGATTGTCCGGATCTGCGGGCGGAACTGGTGAACAAGGCCTTCGACCATCTGCGTAAGGCACCATTGGTAATCGGTCCGGCCCATGACGGCGGCTACTATCTACTGGGCATGCGGGAATATCTTCCCAGCCTTTTTGAGGGGATCGACTGGGGCGGGGCAAGCGTGTGCCGCCAGACCCTCGAAAAAGCCCAAGCCGCAGGCGAGCAGTTCTCCACTCTCGAGCCCCTGTACGACGTCGATCGCCCCGAAGATTGGGCGTGTTGGCAACAGGGGCTGGGCGTGGGAGAGCGACGATGACAATCTGGCAACGCTTTTTCTCCTGGCTCCAGGCGGGAGCCCCGACCGGCAGGCCCGAGCCAATCCCGGAGATCGACGGCAATGGGGCGACCCGCGTCCCCGGTCTCTATGTGGTCGGCGATTTGACCGGAATTCCCTTGCTGACCCACGCGATAAAAAGTGGTACGGAAGTGATTCGGCACTTTCTGCGCGACCGTGAGTTCAACGAGAGTCAGCAGGCTTCCGGGCGGGACCGGAGTGTTGTCGACGTCGCAATTGTCGGCGCCGGGCCGGCCGGAGTCGCCGCCGCGATTGAGTGCCGCAAAGCCGGGCTCTCCTATCGTCTTCTGGAGGCATCCAACCACCCCTTTGCCACCATCGAGGGGTTCCCGCTGGGCAAGCCGATCCGCATCAAGTCGAAAAACGGTGCTGCGAAGTCTCTTCCACTGCGCCTGGATGACGGCACCCGGGAAACCCTGCTGAGGTCACTCCGCGATCAGTTCAAGGGTCAGCAGGTCGAGGTCACAACCGGTGCGCGCGTCGAGAGCGTAGTCGCCCGGGGTGACCTGCTCAGGGTTAAACACAGCGC
>JALXCG010000557.1 GCA_026991065.1 Gemmatimonadota bacterium
ATGCGGTGCGCCGGATCTACAAGAAACAACTGAACGCCAATCCGGACCAAGCGGGGTGGGGGTATCCGGTGGGCACCGCTTTTCTCAAGACGGTGGAGGATGGCTCCGGGACGATCATCGGGAAGACGGCCATGGTCAAGCGCGGCGGAGACTTTGACGCGGCCAATGGCGGCTGGGAGTATTTCATGTGGGATCCGGTCGATGCCACCGACCCCGGGCGCGGTGACTCGCAGATGATGGCGACGTGCTTCGGCTGTCACCAGCAGGCGGGCAGCTCCCGCAGCGGCAAGGATTTGATCTTTGCGCACACGGGTGATCCTTTCAACAACGGTTGAGTCGAGCACAAGCATGAGGCACGCCGGCCGGAGAACCCCCGGCGCGTCGAATGACAACGTGTTAGCCACCGGTGCCAGGGCACCGGCAGGAGGAGATTCCGTGCGTAGACGGCCTTTGATGGCGGTGTTTTTGTTGCTGGCGACCTTCGGGTCGGCGCAGGCAATTCCCCGATACTCTGTTCGCTATGGACAGGACTGCCGCCTTTGTCACCAGAATCCCACGGGCGGCGGTCAGCGCAGCGCGTATGCGACACAGTATCTGATTCCTGCCGAGATGGTGACATTTCCGTGGGAGGAGGAACGCCTGGAGGCGATCGATCCGCAGATTGGCAAGAATGTCAGCATCGGCGCGGATATCCGGACGCTGCACGTGGTCACCGAAGAAGGCAGCGGGCTGGATGGTTTTTTTCAGATGCAAGGCGAGGTCTATCTGTCGCTTTCGGTTGATGAGCGCAACATGCTCTATTTTGAGCAAGGGATGGATCGCACCTACGACCTCTTCGGGATCTCTTACTTTTTGCCCTGGCAGGGGTATGTGAAGGTCGGGAGGTTTGCGCCGGCGTACGGTTGGCGCTTTGCCGACCACACACGTCTGGTGCGCAGTGAGCTTGGGTTCGAGCCACCGGCTCTTTCCGATGTCGGGGCGGAAGTCGGGATTTCGCCGGGCGACGCCACCTTCTCTCTGTCTGTGAGCAACGGCGCCGGCGGTTCGACGCTGGACAATGACGCTCGTCCGGCGCTGGTCGCGCGGGCGGAGGAGCGATTCTCGCTGGGACCGTTGGCGATCAGTGCGGGCGCATCAGCGCTGCAGCACAACGGTATCGTGCGCCGCCGCGCGCAGACGGGTCCATTTGCCGGTCTCTACTGGGGACGTCTTTCCTGGCTCGGCGAGATCGACTGGGTCTGGACGCAAGCTCAGGGGGCGGATGAGGTGCGGGGACTGGTCGCGACCCAGGAGGTTGCGCTGCAGCTCTGGTCGGGGGTTGATCTGGTGGGAGTGTATGACTACAGCGACCGCGACCTGGATCTGAAAAGCGGCAAGACCACCGGTTACAGCGTCGGTGTGGAGATGCTTCCGCAACCTTTCATGTCGCTGCAAGCTCTGGTGCGCAGCTGGGATGACGTCGGAGTGGAAACAACGCAAACACTGCTGCAAGCACACTTCATGTATTGATGGCCAAGTTGCAATGGGGTTGGGCCAGGCTAGGAGCTTGTCGCGCATTGTCTTCGCGTCGCCCCGCATCCGTCCCTGCTCCGATCTCTGCGTTGCTAAGTCCTTGAAAGGCAACCAGCCTTCCTGCGGACTCAGCGCCTTGATCTCGAAGCAGGCCCGAACACGGGGCTCGAAAGCCAATGCGCGACAAGCTCCTAGGCGGCGGAATACTCGATCCGGGAAAGGATGACCAGATGTTGATGAGGAATCGATCAAATGTTCGGGCAATGCTTCAGGGCGCGTTTCTGGCTGCCTTGGTTGTGTGCTCCGGGCCGGTTGCACTGAGCACTGAATTTGAGATTCAATCGGGAGCCAAAGAGAACTCCGTGGTGTTCGCTTCGCATGCGCCGATGGAGTCGTTTGAGGGCAGTACCCGCGATATCAGCGGGCGGATCAGTGTGGATCCGGCGGCGCTGGACGCTCCCGTGGCGGCTGAAATCGTCGTACAACTGGCCGGCCTGAAGACCGGTAAGAAACTGCGCGACAAACATATGCATGAGAACCACTTGGAGACGGCCAAGTATCCCGAGGTGAGGTTCACAGCAGCGGAGTTGGTGGGGGCGTCGGCTCGCGAACTCACTGTTGGGCGAAGCGTGAATTTCAGGATTCGCGGTACCTTCGATCTGCATGGGGTGCAGCGGACGATTGAGGCGCCGGTCGAAGCAACGCTGGTTGACGCCGACCACCTGCACGTGGTCGCCAGATTTCCGGTGCTGATATCGGACTACGAGATTGAGCGGCCGAAATTCCTCTTCATGAAGCTCAGCGAAGAGCAAAAGATCACGGTGGATTTCGTGGCTCGAAGGGTGAACTGAAGTGATGCACTGGCGAAACCATCCGAGTATGCGTGGCTGGCTTTTGCCGGCGATTGGGCTTTTGGCCCTGGCCGCCGGCGGCTGCGGTGACTATGGCAGTGATCCCAACGCTCCGCCGCCACCTCCGGAAGAGCGCTTGGCTACCTGGAATGACGGTGTCGGGGACCTGCTCGAGCGGGAGTGCGGCCTGTGCCACTCCGATCCGGCCGCCTTCGGGGCTCCCGGTGGATTCCGCCTGGACCGCTACAATGCGGCGGATGCCGGTGGCGGGCTCCTGGGGGCCTACGAAAAGCGCGATCGCATCGACGCGCGCGCAGTCTCTGGCACTTCGATGCCGCCGAGTGGGCCGCTGAGCGATGAGGATCGCGCCTACCTGAGAGTGTGGCTGGACGCCGGCGCGCCCGAAGGTTAGGAGGCTGTCGCCTGGCGTGCGTTCGCCGGCGGATTCTCCTCTGCCGGGCGATAGAGCAGGAAGGTGCGCCCAATCTGCCCCGGGCACTCGGCACCGGTCTGTTCCGCCAGGCGGATCGCTGCTTCGCGGCGCTCGACCGGGCACTCGCGGAGCAGGCGAACCTTGATCAGTTCATTGCTGTCCAAACACTCTGCGGCAGCGCGAACCACATCGTCGGTCAGGCCGGCCTTGCCGATGGTGACCCACGGTTTCAGTTGCTGGCCGGCGCGCCGCAGAGTGGAGCGGTCTTTACTCGATAAAGGAAGGGCAAAGGACATTTGGCGATTCCCCCGCGGATGCTGGGCGGGGCGAGCAGCGCACGGGGGCGACGGGTCGTTCCGTCCGATTCAGCCCTCAGCCGCCGACGTACTCGCCCACCACATGGACCGTCATCGACATGAAGGCGATGGTGGCACAATCAGTGGGGCTACAGCCAGCGCCGCAGTCGTAAGTGTAGTCGTAGGTGTAATCGAAGGTCGTATCGGTATAAGTGCCGGCGCCGTTCACGTCAACGATCATGTTGCAGTTGCTGCCGGTCAGCGCCTCTTCGAAGTGGCAGTCGATCGCCATGGCGCCATCGCCGTATTGCACGGTGCAGTCGTCAGTACCATAATCGTCATTGGAGTAGGTGTAATCCTCCGGGGAGTCCAGGTCGACATAGACGACTTCCGGATCCAGTTGGAAACCGTTGCTTTCCACCGTGATGGTGAGTTTCCAGTTGCCCGCTTGCGGACCGGCCGGCCCATCGCCGCTGTCGTCGTTGCAGCCGGCCCACAGGCTGCCGGCGAAGAGCAGTGCGGAGCCAAGTAGCAGGAATTTCTTGAACATGAGAGGTCCTCCCTCGTGGGGTGATTGTCACTCCGTGACGATGTCCGCGAACCAGAGTGCCGCCAGCGGACCGCCGTAGACTCCCATGTCCGTGGATGGTGCATTGAATCGACTGTAAAGCGTATCGACCTCAACCCAGTTTACTCCATCGACTTCGCCCACGCCGGAATCAATGCAGGGGGAGAGTGGATGCAACCCCCATACATAGGGTGGAGTGGTCACCAACAGGGGAGCATCACGCAGATTGCCTTCCCCTTCCCAGCCGTCGGCGATGCAGGAATAGATCACCTCCGGGATCCCCTGCAGGGTGTCGATGCCGGCAGGATCGTTGAACCACACGATGCTGCTTTGGATCAGCGGCCGGCTCCAGCCGATCATCGTGATTGCCCCGCTGTCGTAGTTGTCGACCCGGTTCCAGACGATGGTGCAGTTGCGCACCTCCGGAACCAGCGCCGGAGATTCTCCGGCTTCGCGCTCGAAGGTCAGCGCCCCACCGGATGTGCGCGCGCTGTTGCGCGAGAGCACGCAGTTTTCAAGCAGCGGCTGTGATCCTCGCGAGTAGAGCGCGCCACCACTGCCGCCGAAGACCCCAATCGAGCGATTGGAGTCGAAGGCGCAGGCGCTGAATGTTGCCCGCGAACCCTCACAGAACACTGCACCGCCCGCCGCGTTCCAGTCGGCGCGCAGCTCGTTGGCGACGAAACTGCAACGAACAAAAGTTGGCGATGCGCCCAGAATGTAAGCCCCGCCACCGTGGAATTCAGCGGTATCGCTCTCGAAGAAGCAGTGATCCCAGAGGGACTGCAGTGAATCCGCGAAGAGAATGTAGGCACCCCCGCCTTCGCCGTTGGTCGTGGCATTGGCGCTCACTGTGAGCGAATCGAAATGGGCGGCGGATTCACCCAGGAGATAGAGCCCGGCGCCCCCTTTGGCGCGGTTTCCGCGGATCTCACAGCCGCTCAGGAGTGGGTTCGCATCGCGCAGATAGGCCCCACCCCCATCATTTTCCGCGCGGTTGTCGCTGATCTCGCCGCCTCGCACCGCGGCGCTTCTCTCCTCGCCCGGGAACTCTTCGCCGCGCCCCAATACATAGATTCCACCCCCTGATCCGCCGAGATTGCGCGTGAAGCTGCAATCATCGAAGAGCGGCGTGGAGAGCGAATCCCAGTAGGCGCCTCCCCCCAGCCCTCCACCGGCGGCGCTGTTGTCCTGAATCGCACAAGCTTCGAAATGGGGGGCGGCGCCATTCAGGCAAGCCACCCCGCCGCCGCGCCCGCTGCCGTTGTCCGGTGTGGCGTTGGCCTGAATCACGCAGCGCCACACCGTGGGAGCGGCGCCGTCGATCAGGAGCCCCGCTCCACTGGCGGCGTTGCCACCAGTGATCGTGAAACCGTAGAT
>JALXCG010000558.1 GCA_026991065.1 Gemmatimonadota bacterium
ACGCCAGCCAGACAGCGTTGCTGAGATTTCTGGCCGCGCAGGGGACAGAGTCGGGCGTGAACGGTTTCACCGGGCACTGGATCACCAATGCGGTGCTTGTCGACGCAACCCCCAGGGGTGTAGAGCGGCTGCGAACGGCTCCGGTTTCCGGCACGCTCATAGTTGAGCCGACACTGCCGGTCGGTATC
This sequence comes from Gemmatimonadota bacterium, assembly GCA_026991065.1. Taxonomy (GTDB): domain Bacteria; genus JALXCG01. The sequence continues at coordinate 189 of JALXCG010000558.1, forward strand.
CAGCCGGCGCCGTCACCGCTGACCCCGCTTGCCGTGGGGGGGCGACCCTGGAACCTGGAACAGATCGCGGTGCCACGGCTCTGGGCGCTCGGGGTTACCGGTCGCGGCCGCCTGGTCGCCAACATCGACAGCGGCGTGGACGCGGCCCACCCTGCGCTGGCTGAAAGCTGGCGCGGCCATCTTCCGGGGGTGGAACCGGACGCCGCCTGGCTCTCCTCGGACGGTTCCCGCGAGCCCAGCGACTCCGGCAGCCACGGCACCCACACGATGGGCATCATGGTGGGAGCCGCTGTGGGCGACACCGTCGGCGTGGCGCCGGGTGCGGCGTGGATTGCGGCACAACTGCGCTTTTCCGGACCTCCGGGCGTGAGCACATTGGAAGCGCTTGAATGGTGCGCCGATCCCGACGGCGATCCCGCTACCTACGATGATGTTCCGGACGCGGTCAACAACTCCTGGAGTTACGACATCGTGGACTGCGGCAATTGGGATGCGCCGGCCATCGACAACCTGGAGTTGCTGGGACCGGTGGCGGTTTTCGCCTCCGGCAACAATGGCCCCGATCCCTCCTCCGTGGTCGCCCCGGCCAACCGGGCGGTGAGCGCTGTCAGCAACTTCGCGGTCGGCGCCAGCGGTGAAAACGGCGCGCTCTGGGCGGGGTCGGCGCGGGGACCGTCGCTCTGCGCGGGTTCCGATTCGCTGGCCATCAAGCCTGAACTCGTTGCCCCCGGGCTGGCGGTGCGGTCGACAATTCCCGGCGGCGGCTACGCCCATTTCACCGGCACCTCCATGGCCGCTCCGCATGTGGCTGGGGCGGCGGCACTGCTGCGCCAGATTCAGCCGGAGTTGACGGCCGACGAGATCAAGCGCTTGCTCATCGCCCACGCGCGTCACCCCGACGGGGTCGGTCGCGACGACAACGACTTTGGCCATGGCATCCTGGATGTTGCGGCGGCCGCGCAGGAACTCTTTGCCCGTGAGCCGGTTCTGGGAGTTCTCGCGGTGACCGTGCGCGCCGCCGAAGGCGGGACGCCCCTGGCGGGAGTCCAGGTGCGGCTCGCGGAAGCAACCGCCCGGGTGGCCACCGACAGCCTGGGGGTCGCCTGTTTCCAATTGCTGCGCGGGGAGTACACGGCGGAGGTCGCGCCCGCGGTGGGGTACGCCGGGGCGATCGGCCGGGCGACCGTGATTGGCGGTGACACCACTTGGCTCTCCCTGCAACCGATGGAGTCTCCCCAGGGGTGGATCCAGGGCGCGCTCAGCGACTCCACGGGGGCGCCGGTGAGCGCTCTGATCAGTGTCTACGAGGAACGGTCCGGTGCGCTTTGCGGTCAGGCGCAAAGCGATGCCGATGGCCGATTCGGCCTCCCGGTAGCGGTCGGGGTCTATCGTTTGGAAGGGCGGGCCACAGCGCCATGGGCCAACTTCCAGGAAGCCCCGGTGGTTGTGGATTCCGCGTCGATCGTGGACATCAGCCGTACCCTGCAACCCGCCGACGTACTGATTCTGGACGCGGCCCCCGACAGCAGCGACCATGACTCGCTGGTGATCGCCGCCGTGGTTGCCAGTGGGCGTTCCTTCAGCTATCTGGAGCGTTCAGGAGGCGACGCCGTCGCCGGCGTATTGCGCGCACTGCCCCCATCGTCCGCCGTGGTCTGTTTCAGCGGCGAAGCCGGTGAGCAGATTCTCGACCCCGGAGAGGAGGATGCCCTGGGCGAACTCCTCGACCGCGGCGGGCGGCTCTTTCTCACTGGGCGCGATCTGGTCGCCTCGCTCGACGGCGGGCCTCTCCTCGACGCCCGCCTGGGTTTGCGGTTGGGAGCGGAAACCGATGTCCACGATCTGCCCGCGCATCCCGCGTCGGGACCGGGGTTGATCCTGGATCGTCCGGTGTTCACCGCCGGTTTCGAACCACCCACGGCCCAGCATGATCAGGATGTGATTGTTGGTGGCATGGTCGCGCTGGACTACCGGGGTGTCGAGAGTGGCGCGGCCCTGGTCAGCGTGCTGCGGGTGCCGGGAGCGGGGCGCGCGGTGGTCGCTGGATTCGGCATTGAGGGGGTGCACGGTGAGTTTTCCGGCAGCCTGTCGCGGGCGGAACTGATGGGTGCGGTCCTGGATTGGCTCGGAGCTTCCGTCGAGATCGCAGAACCACCGGAGTCGCCCCCGGCCGGCGCCGTTGCGCAGCGCCCGCAACTACTCCAGAACCGGCCCAATCCGTTTAACCCGCGAACCCGGATACCGCTTCTCCTGCCGGTGCCGGGACTGGTTCGAATCGGCATTTTCGATCTGCGCGGCCGGCAACTGGCGGAGCTTCACAATGGCTACCTGGATGCGGGAAGTCACACCTTCCTGTGGGAGGGAGCCGACGCCGGTGGCGCGGCGCTCCCCAGCGGGGTTTACTTCTGTCGGGTCCAAGCCTCCGGTAGGGTGCTCGTGCGCAAGATGTTGCTGCTCAAGTAGGCGTGGAGATCAGCGCCAGGTTGCGCGGAGTCACGCACGGATGGCAGAAGGTGCCGAACACCACTTTCCGTCCGGCCTCTTCCTGGCGGCAGACCCGATCGAGCAGCAACCAGACCTCCAGCGGGCGGCGGAACACCCCCCGGATCAAGCCCAGCGCACGGGTGCGCCGCGCCCACTCCTCACCCGCGACCAGGGCCTGCGATGCATCGAAAGCCGCAGGGAGTTCAAGCTGGGTGCGCTCCTGAACGGCGGCGCAGAACTCTCCGAAGGGCAGCCGGAAGAGTTGCGGCGGCAAAGGGCCGGCGGAAGCATAAGAGTCGGTGCCGGTGGCCTGCCGGTGGAGCAGGTCGAAGCCCGCGCGGTAGGCCATCTCCCGGCGCCGCGCCCGGCGCATGCGGGGCCGCGCGACTACCTCGTCGTAGATCGCCAGCCGAACCTGGTGCTTGTCCAGTCGCAAGTCGCAGCGTCTCCCCGTGTTCGAACGGGGCAGGTAGAATCCGTCTTGCAACTGCGACTTGTGGTAGCAGCAGGTGGCCGCGATCAACCACGCGGCGCCCCGCCGCGCGCCCTCTTCAAGCAGAGCATCGTTGAGGGCACCGCAGGCATGCAGCCCCAGCGCTCCGATTCCCGGCCCGAACTCCTCCCAGGCGCCGGCGGTCAGCGCGTCGGCTTCGCGAATCGTTCCGGTGACACCCGCGGCGCGATCGAGTCGCTCCGCCGCGGCCAGCAGCGCCTTCTGCCGGTCCAGGTGCAGCACCGGCAGGTCGGAAGCCCATCCGGCCAGTCGACCCAGGTGGCCTTTGCCCGAGCACCACTCCACGATGCGTGTTGTTCCGCTGCGCCAGAGTGGGGCACTGACCGAGACGAAAGCTTGAATCTGACTCCACTTGCGCGCCGGGACCTGGTGCCGCAGAAGCCGTGGCGGTGGAGCCTGGCCGGCAAGAGCGGAGGGAGTCACCGCGCGGAGCCGGGGGAGCGCGCTGACCGACCGACTGGCCGCGGCAAGCATCGCGAAGGCGTCGGGACCACTTGCCGCCCGCGGCGGCGGCCCCGCGTCACGCGTGGTCGGAAATCGCGTCTCGCTCCCGCCCATTCCCCCCAAGCCGGCATCCAGCCGGTCGATCTCGTCATCACTGAGTCCGCGCAACCATTCCGCCAGCAGCGGCCACTCCTTCTCCCAGGGCAACCGTTCGGCGATGAAGGCCCGCGGCTCCCAAAGATGGCGGTGGTCGTCGATCCAGGCCGCCAATTGCTGAATTCGCTCCGCGGCCGGTGGAATTGAGTCGGGCATGGGCACGTTGATGCCTTGATTGTGGTAATAGAGAAGGGGAAAGGCAGGCATCCCCCATGAAATCGATCGCATTCATTGTACTGACCGCAAGTGACAGCGGTGCTCGAGGCGAACGCCGGGACCGCAGTGGCGAACTGATCGTCGAGCGCCTTGAAGGTGGTTCCGCGCACTTGGTGGAAAAGAAGATTCTGCCCGATGACCGGCGACAACTTGCGACCTATCTGGCGGAGTGCTGCGACGGTGAAAGGGCGGATCTGATTCTGACCACCGGGGGTACCGGATTCACCACCCGCGATATTACGCCGGAAGCCACCGCGGATGTTGTGGAGCGGTTGGTTCCCGGGATTCCGGAGGCCCTGCGGGCTCGCGGCCTGGAAAAAACGCCCCGGGCCATTCTCTCGCGTGGGATCGCCGGCATCCGGCGCCGGACCCTCATCATTAATCTTCCGGGCAGTCCCAAGGCGGTTGCGGAAGGGCTCGATCTTCTGGAGGAAATTCTGCCGCACGCGATCGACACATTGCGCAGCAGCAGCGGGTTGAATTGTGCTGAAGCGCCCCCGGCTTCCTGATTCCAAAGCCGTGGTCCCGGTCGGCTCGGTGCTCTTTTTGTCTCGTCTTTCTCTATTCCCATCTCTCCCGTCCCTCGCATGGGCGCGATTCTTGCTTGTCTTTTGCACATTCCTGGACCAAAATTCCTACGGAATGGTCTACGCGCTTGAGGGAGAGCGTGTTTTGGTGGTGGCCACGAACAGCAAGACGACTCTTCGCTGCCGCATCGTGGTGCTGTAGGCGGCAAGGCGTTGAGATGGCGGGAAGGATCCAAGCGATATGGATACTGCTGCGGGGAAGACAAAGCACACCATTGGCGCGGCCGGTGAGCTGGCGCGCAGGGCAACCACCAGCGCGCAGCATGCGCCGGACGAGAGCGGCAGGGTGGTGGAAACGATTGATCACCTCGATGGTAGCCTCGACCTGGTGATTGTTGCGCCCAACGGAGAACTCAACCTGGTCAGACAGCGGGCGCCGCAACCCACGCCCTGCGGGTTCTGCGCCTGGCTGCGTCGATTGTTTCTGCACTAGGAGC
>JALXCG010000559.1 GCA_026991065.1 Gemmatimonadota bacterium
GGGTGCGCATGGTGGCCGGCGGTTGCGGGCGGTCCTGCGTTTGCCGGCGCGGCTTCCGGTTGGTAGCTATCGCTTGCGTCTCGAGGGGTTTCGCGATGGGAAGGCGGTCGAGTTGGCGGAGAGCGAGGTTCTCGTGCGCACTCACGGCGTGATCAAAGGGCTGCGCACGCTTGCTTTCGAGCATGGGCTTCTGTACGGCTGCACGGCGGTGTTGGTCGCGTTGATCGCTGGTTTTGCCACTGGCATTGCCTTTGGCAGGGGCTCATCTCATGGTGGTCATTGAGTGGTGCCGGCGCCGGCGAGTGGGGAACAGGACGGAGCGTGACCCATGAAGTGGGGCAGGATTCTTGGCGGCGGTTCGCGCGAAGACGCACTGGGCAATCTGCGCAGCCGAATCGCGGCTTTTCGCGACCTGCTCGAAAAGAACAACCGCGTTCTCGAGACCATCGGTGATGCCACGGAGAAACTCGGTGGCGACTATCTCTTTGATAGCCAGTATCTGCGTTCTTTGGATTCTGAGTTGGCGATCGCGGTGGCCGCGGTCGTCGCCGACTTGGGGGTCATAGCGCCCAAGCGTCACGCTGATCTGAAGCGGAGTTTTGATCAGATCCGCGAGGCGATCCGGGCGCGGCTGGAGTCACGTCCAACGCCTCGCGGTGGGCCTTTCGTGCTGAGAATGGACCAAGTCGGCAGCGAGCAGGCCTGGCTGGTCGGAGAGAAACTGGCCCGGCTGGGGGAGATTCGCACGCGCCTGGGAGTGCGCGTGCCTGCGGGATTCGTCATCACGGCGACAGCCTATGAGCGCTCCTTTGCGAACGCCCGCCTGGCGGAGCTTTTGGCGCGGGCCCAACTCCCCGGGGCGGACCTGGTGGAATCCGCCACGCGCTTGGGCGAGGCGATCTCTTCCGCGAGTCTGCCGTCGGGACCGCTGCATGCGCTCAAGCGCGCGCTGCGCGGATTCGACCGGCGGGCGCGTTTTGCGGTGCGCAGCAGTGCTCTGGGGGAGGATGATCGGTTGAGCTTCGCCGGAGTTCACCGCAGCATTCTCAATGTCCCACGCAATCAGGTGACGGATGCCTGGGTGCGCGTAGTTGCCAGTCTCTTCGATGAACGGGCGCTGCGCTACCGGCGAGAGCATCAGGAGCCGTTGGACCAGGCCGCAATGGCGGTGGGGTGTCTGCTCCTGGTCCCGGCTCGGGCGAGCGGGGTGATGTATACCGTGGATCCCGCCGACCCGGAGCGCAATGTGGTCCTGGTGGATGCGGCTTGGGGATTGGGGCGAACAGTGGTGGAGGGCAGCGGTGCTGTCGACCGCTTCAGCATTGAGCGAGGGGCTTCTCCACGAATTGTCGGGAGGCGGATTGGCGCCAAGAGCCATCAGTGGGTGGCCGCGGAGGGCGCGGGTCTGGAGAGAGTGGAAGTGGACCCGGAGTTTGTGCAGCAACCGGCGGTTGGGGATGAAACCCTACTGCAACTGGCGAAGATCGGGCTGGCGATTGAGCGCCACATGCGCTGCCCGCAGGACATCGAGTGGGCCGTTGATGGTCACGGGGATGTGTGGATTCTGCAGGCCCGGGCACTGCGCGTCCGCCCGGTCCCGAAGGAGCGTGCTCAGCGTCTCATTCAGGTTCTTGCCGAACATCCGCGTTTGATGGCCAATCGCGGGGTGATCGCCTGCCGGGGTATCGGCGCCGGCAAGGTGGTCGTGCCGCGGGAGGGGGCGGGAATGGAGAGCTTTCCCGCCGGCAGCGTTCTGGTCGCCCGCTATCCATCACCGCGATTGGCCCGGTTTATTCCGGTGGCGAGCGCCATTGTGACCGACGCCGGTGCTTCCACGGGGCACCTGGCCACACTTGCTCGCGAGCGCCGGGTTCCGGCGATCATGGGGACCGGGATCGCGACGGAGGTCTTGCGTCCGGGGGCCGAGATTACTGTAGACGCTGAGGAAAACGTTATTTACGACGGTAGAGTGCCACAACTGACCCATTTTGGCTTGCTGCAGCCGGATGACTACTGTGACACCAAAGAGTTTCGTGTGTTGCGGGCGATGCTCGCTCACATCGCTCCGCTCGCGCTGCGGGATCCCACGGCGCCGGAGTTCACGGCCAAGGCCTGTCGTTCCTACCATGACATCATCCGTTACGCTCACGAGATGGCATTGACTGAACTCTCCAATCCCGGTGGGTTTGGTTTGGGAAAACTCAGCCGCCGCGGGGAGCACACTTGGGAGTTGGATCTGGAGATACCGCTTGACCTCCTGGTGATCGACATCGGCGGTGGGGTTCGCGGCGGTAGAAAGAAGCGGAGAATCGCTCCCTCCGCGCTGACTTGTCGGCCGCTGAGCCGAGTTCTCGAAGCGCTTGCGCGACCGGGAGTCTGGGCGCGGGCGCCGGCCGGAATGGATCTGGCCGGGTTCATGGCGAGCGCGACTCGCTCCATGACCCTGACTGCTCCCGCCGCCGGAATCCCTCAGCGCAATCTGGCGATTGTCTCTGACCGCTACATGAACCTCAGCCTCAAACTTGGCTATCACTTCAATGTTGTGGATGCCTATCTTGGGAATAGCCGCGAGAACAGCCATGTGCTGTTTCGGTTTGTTGGCGGTGTCACCGAACTGGTGCGGCGCACGCGTCGGGCCAAGCTACTCTCCGAGATTCTCGCCCATTATGATTTTTCGGTTACCCGCAGCGGGGATCTGGTGCTGGCCCGCCTGGTCAGCGCAACCCCCGCATTGGTTGAGGAGCGTCTTCTGATGGTGGGACGTTTGATCGGTTTCTCACGACAACTGGACATCCTCTTGCACGATGACGATACGGCAGACAGGCTGCTTGCGGATTTCATCGCGGGCGCTCCCCAGCCCCTGCGTCCCGGTACCGAAACATGACCTGCTGGCGGAGTCTCCTGCTTATCAGTTACACGAGTTACACGGCGATCGGCGTTCCTGGGAGTCTGCCCGGGGACGTTGCTCAGCAAGCTTGAAAGCGGATCTGGACCATGACACTCGGCACCCGAATCCTGATTCTGGACGACGAGAAGATTGTTTGTGATCGCCTTGAGTTGATGCTTACCAAGCTCGGCTTCGAAGTGATGTCATGCACCGATAGCCAGGAGGCGGTCAATCTGCTGAGCGCGGAACACTTCGACATTCTGGTGACTGATCTGAAGATGCCCGGAATTGGCGGGATGGATGTCCTGAAGTTTGTGCGCGAGCAGCGACCCACCACCAAAGTGATTGTCATTACGGGATTCGCGACCACCGAGACGGCCAAGAAGGCCCTTGCGCAAGGGGCCGTGGAGTTCGTTCCGAAACCATTCAAAATGAGCCATTTGCGCGACCTTGTCGTGCATATCGCGGAGGCGCTGCCCCCCTCCGCGGGGGATGAAACCGCAACCATTCGCTGATTTCATGCCAGGTGCCGGCGATTCCGGAGGAGAAAACCCATGTCGATTGTTACCATTTCGCGGGGAACGTTCAGTGGTGCCAAGGCAATCGCCGAGTGTGTCTCTGGTCATCTTGGTTATGAGTGTGTGAGTCGCGAAGTTCTGCTGAATGCTGCGCAGGAGTATGGGGTTTCCATCGATGCGCTGGCGGCTGCGTTGGATAAGCCGCCGCGCTTTCTTGAGCGGCTCGGGCGCCAAAGAGATGTGTATATCGCCTTCATTCGCGCCAGCCTGGCGGAGCGTGCTCTGCGCGGGAAGCTCATCTACCACGGCAATGCCGGGCATTTCCTTCTGGGAGAAGTGGGGCATGTCCTGCGCGTGCGGGTTATTGCGCCTCTGGAGTTTCGCCTCGATGCCGCGATGAAGGCTCTGGGGGTTTCGCGGGAGGAGGCGCTGGCCCACATTGAGCGCGTCGACCGTCAGCGTGCGCGCTGGACCCAGTTTCTTTACGGAGCCTCATGGGACGATCCGCGGCACTACGATTTGGTCGTGAATCTTGAGAAGATGGGGATCGGCACCGCATGCGAGGTGGTTGCGCATGCCATCTCTCTACCGGCTTTCGAGCCCAGCGACGAATCGTTTCGCGCGCTCAGGGCGATTGCCTTGAAAAGCCGGGTGCTGGCCGCGCTCGCCGCCGATTCACGAACCTTCGACGCCAGCAACGTTGACGTGGAGATCAACGGCTCGGCCTGCAGGGTGCAGGGGTGGGTGCGCCTGCAGAGCACACTCGACGCGATTCCGGAGGTTGTCGGCTCAGTGGAAGGCGTGACGAGCGTGGAGTGCCGGGTCGTGGTGCGTTCCGGAATCGTTGTTTGACGCTTTTGCCGATTGTCGGGCAGGAAATCGCGGAGTCGAGAGTGGGGTGGGTTATTCTCCCTCCCTTCTTCTTTCACGTGATCCTCTCAGCTTCGGAGCAACCCATGCCGCATCCCTACGCCCCATTCTTGGAACAGGTCCGCAAACCAGGGCGCTACCTGGGGGGCGAGTATGGGCAGGTGCGAAAGGACCCCGAAACCGTTGAGTTGAACCTCTGCCTGGCTTTCCCGGACCTGTACGACATTGGCATGTCGCACCTGGGAACGAAGATCCTCTACACCCTCCTGAATCGGGACCCACGGATCGCCTGTGAACGTTGCTTCACGCCCTGGCCGGATATGGAGGCGGCTCTGCGGGCGCACGACTTGCCGCTGCTCTCGCTCGAGAACCACCGTCCGTTGCGTGATTTCGATGTGGTCGGTATCTCGCTTCAGTATGAGATGACCTATACCAACGTGCTTACGCTCTTGGAGTTGGGGGGGATTCCTCTGCATGCGGAGGAGCGCGGCGAAGAGGATCCCCTGGTGATTGGTGGTGGCCCTACGGCCCTGCATCCGGAGCCGGTGGCGCCGTTTTTCGACCTCTTTTTTATCGGCGAGGCGGAGCAGACCCTGGGGACGGTGCTGCTCCGCTATAAGGAGTTGCGTCGCAATGGAGGAGCGCGTCAGGATTCGCTGATCGCGTTGGTGCAAGAATTTCCCGGGCTCTACGCGCCGGCGCTCTACGCCCTGGAGGAGGAGCCGCGGACTGGTGCGCTGGTTGTGGGAAAGCCGCTCTACCCGGGAGTTCCGCCGCGGGTCCAACGCGTCTGGGTGGATGAACTGGATCGTTTTCCGTTTCCTGACGATTTTCCCGTGCCTCTGGCGGAAGCGGTCTTCGACCGCATGAGCATCGAGATCGCGCGCGGCTGCACCGAGGGGTGTCGCTTTTGCCAGGCGGGCATGGTCTACCGGCCGGTTCGTGAGCGCAGTCCGCGCGAGGTGATCCGAACGGTCCTCTCGGCAGTAAACAAAGGGGGATTCGATGAAGTGAGTCTGACCTCGCTTTCCACCGCCGATTACTCCTGCATCGAGCCATTGGTGCATGACCTGGGGGTCGAATTGCGTCGGGAGCGGGTCTCGCTCTCCGTCTCTTCCCTGCGTGCATATGGGCTGGATGGCGGAGTGCTGGATGATATCCGCTCGGTGCGGGCGACTGGCCTGACCTTTGCTCCGGAGGCCGGAACGCAGCGAATGCGCAATGTGATCAACAAGAATGTGACTGAAGAGGATCTTTTGGCCTGCGCGCGGGAGGTGTTCTCGCGTGGCTGGGAACGAATGAAACTCTATTTCATGATCGGTCTGCCCACCGAGACCGATGCCGACGTGCTGGGGATCGTCGATACTGCGGAGCGCACCCGTGACGAGGGGCGTCGCGCCCGCGGCGGCGGCCGTCCAGAGGTCACGATCAGTGTCTCCAGCCATGTGCCGAAGCCGCATACCCCTTTTCAATGGGCGGCCATGGATTCGATCACCGAGATTGAGCGCAAACAGGAACTGCTGCGCGAGGCGGCGCGTCCCCGGCGGCTCAAGCTGAAATGGCACGATGCTCGAATCAGTTACCTGGAGGGGATCGCGGCGCGTGGAGATCGGCGCGTCGCGGTCGCGATCGAGGATGCCTGGCGGCGGGGGTGTCGTTTTGATGGGTGGAGCGAGCATCTGCGTTTCGATCTGTGGGTTGAAGCCCTGACCGCGGCCGGACTTGAGTTGGAACGCTACCTGGGAACGCTGCCTGTGGACGCACGCCTGCCCTGGGACCACATCGATGTTGGGGTTGAAGCGGAGTTTGTGCGCAAGGAGTATCGCAAGGCCGTTGCCGGTCGGTTCTCCCCTCCTTGTGGCAAGCCCTTTCAAGCGCAGGCCTTTCCCACGCATGTGGCGGCGCACGATGCCGATACCCGCAAGTTGATCTGTTACGACTGTGGCATCGCCTGCGACATGGAGCGGATGCGCGACGATCGCCGGACCTTCCTGGAGTCGATGCAGGCCTTTCAGAAACGTCAACGGGATGCCGGCGAGGAACCGGCCCAGCCCACGGCACCAGCCACTCCCGCCGCCCCGCAGCGCCGGCGCGGCCATCGACAGCCGCCGGCGACCTTCACGGATCGTCCCGGCTTTCGCTTTCGGTTGCGCTATGCCAAGCTGAAGGCTGACCGCTTTATCGGTCATCTTGACACGATCCGCGTTTGGCCGCGCGTATTTCGCCGGGCCGGGATTCCCCTGAACTACAGTCGAGGTTTTCATCCTCACCCGCTCCTCAGTTTTGGTCCCGCGCTGCCGCTGGGAACCGCTTCGCTGGGGGAGTATCTCGATCTGGTGTCCGCGGTCGATCTGCCGCCGGAGGAGATGCGTGAGCGACTGAATGCGCACAGTTCCGAAGGGCTTCGGGTCGAGGCCGTGGAGCGGCTGGAACCCGGGGCGCCCAAGCTGGTGCGAGTGCTCCAGCGGGCTGAATACCTGCTGGTCTACTCTGCGGATGCGTGGGAACCAGCCGACCTCGCCGCGCAAGCGCGGGCACTGCTGGCACGTGAAGAGATCTTGGTGCTGCGTCGAGACAAGAAGGGGCGCGAACGCGAGCGCGATCTGCGTCCGCTGATCGTGGCGCTCCAGCCCACGCGGGTGGAGGGGCTCGACCCGCGTCTGGGGGTGGCGGATGGGGCGCTTGGAGTACGCCTGGATCTGCGTCTGGACCAGGGGTGGCTCTTGCGCCCGGCAGATCTGATGCCTCTCCTCGACCCGACACTGCCGGCTCCGTTGCTGACGGTTCGTCTGGGCTGCTGGCACGAGGTCGATGGACAGTGTCGGGATCCGCTTGCTGCCTCCTCGGTATAAGAAAGAAATGGTGGAGAACGCTGCAGGGGGCGCGCCGGATGTCCGATTCTGGGAATAGCGTCGTCTCGCTCCTCGTCGGGATCCATCGCGTCACCCAGGAGAGGCCCCATGTCCGACATTCCCCGTCTTCGTCCGGAAGAACTGGTAGCAGCATCGACCCTGGCTCCTTCCGATTTCCACCGACTCGCCTGGCAAGCGGTGACCGTGCCGCAGGAACTCACTGGAATCAAAGCACGGATTGTGGCTTTTCTGGGGGGAGCCATGCCGGCCGGAACCGCGAGCGCCGCGACTGCCTATGGAATGCTGCTCGAGGCGGAAGCGCAGGGAGCAGTGGAGCCGGGGCGCAGCACTCTGCTGAGCCCGGATGTCGCGAACAGTGGGCCTGGCGTTGCCTGGGTGGCACGCCGTTGCGGCTATCGGCACATGGTCCTGCATGCCGCGGGCAAGGCGGAAGAGGAGATCGCTCGACGTCGCTCTTTCGGTTCCGAGTGGGTCGGCGTGGCAGCGGCCAATGACCGTGAGTTGATGCACAAAGTTTACGAACAGGCCACTGATCCCGATCTCTTTGTCTTTGCGCCGGCGAGCAGTTTTGCAGCCTATCGCTACCACTATCGGGTGACTGGGGAGGCGATCCTGGCGTGTGTTCCGGGGTCGATTGCCGGAGTCGTGTCGAGTGCGGGCGCGCCGGCGCTCTTTGCCGCCGCCGATCGTGCCAAGGAGGCGTACCCAGAGATACTCACGGTTGTCGTGGAGGAACGACCCGGTGCACTCTACGGTGGCGCGGTTCGCGACGCGATCGCCGAGGATCTCTTCGTACCGCTGAATCTGCATCTCAAGGGGCTGGATCGAGTCGCCCAGGTCGATCCGGGGCTGGTGCAGGCCGTGGCGGCGCATTGCTGGCGGGAGTTGGGGTGGCGCTGGGAGTTGGGCATCCACGCGGTTGCCGGGCTGATCGCTGCGGTGCAATTGGGACGCGCGGAGGATTTCAGTGAGGACGACACCATCGTGGTGATCGGCGCGGATGGCTGGAGCGGTCCACCACCGGTATCCAACGAGAGCAACTGGGGAACTGTGGCGCGGCTGCGCGAGATCGGCGATGACGGCATGGCCGATCTGACCTCACCGTCGGTGCGTGAGCGGCTCATGGCGCATCGCGAGCGCTTCTGGCGGGGATTGGTGCCCAAAGAGGAACTGGCCCGGCAGCGTCGGCGGGAGTTCTGGCGCGGTTTGGTCGACGCGGAGTAGTCGCCCGCTTCTGAAATGGCCCCTGGCGTGTGGAGTGCATGGCTACGCTCTTGCACTACCGGGGATCTCGGTGGAGAATCAATAGATTCGTTGGTTCTCATCTCCCCCGTGACCCATCTTCCGCAAAGGCCGACCATGCTTGCCATTTCGCGCTTTCCCATGTTGCGCTCCTCGCTAACGGTGCTTCTGCTGTCCTATTGCGTTGGGTGCGCAACGTCGCCCACTGGACGACATCAGCTGCACCTTTTTCCGGAAAGCGAGATGTCCCAGATGGGAATTGAGGCTTTCAACCAACTGAAAGCCGAGACTCCAATCTGCCAGGATGCCGCGATCGTGGCCTACGTGCGCTGTGTCGCCAATGCCGTCACCGCCGCACTGACCTCGAGCGAAGGGCCGCGGCAGTGGGAGGTTGTGGTGTTCGAGGATCCCCAGGCAAATGCATTCGCGCTGCCGGGAGGGAAGATCGGGGTCTATACCGGGCTCCTGCAGGTCGCGCAGACGCAGGACCAGTTGGCCACGGTGCTGGGCCATGAAGTTGCCCATGTCCTGGCGGGGCATGGCAACGAGCGGATGTCGACGACCTATGCCACGCAGACCGGGCTCCAGGCGATCCAGGCGCTGGCCGGGGGCACCTCCTCACCCAACGCCGAGCGGGCTTTGGCATTGCTGGGCGTGGGCGCGCAGGTGGGCGTTCTTCTGCCCTTCAGTCGCGCACAGGAAGCTGAAGCGGATCGCCTGGGGCTGGATCTGATGGCGCGCGCGGGCTTTGACCCACAGCAGAGTGTCGTGCTGTGGAAGAACATGGCCAAGGCAGGTGGCGGCCAGCCGCCGGAGTTTCTGTCAACCCATCCGTCACACCAGAGTCGCATCCAGGATTTGGCCGCTCGGGTGCCCAGCGCCGAGCGGATTCGCGCCGACGCCCGTCGTCGTGGGGCCAATCCGCAGTGCAGTCCACCGCGAAAGTGAGGATTACATGAGTGAACCGATTCTGCGCCTGGCGATGTGGTCCGGGCCGCGCAACATATCCAGCGCGATGATGCGCGCCTGGGGGAGTCGGGCGGACACTTTCGTCTGCGACGAACCTCTCTATCCCCACTACCTGCTCGCCACCGGAATCGACCATCCGGGGCGGGACACGATTATTGCCTGTTATCAGACCGACTGGCGGCGAGTGGTCACGTGGCTCAGTGGCCCGATTCCCGGCAAGCACCGAATCTTTTTTCAGAAGCACATGGCTCATCATCTCTTGCCGGAGATCGACCGTTCCTGGATGGCGGCCGTCACCAACGCTTTCCTGATCCGTGATCCGGCGGAGATGTTGGCCTCTTTGAGCCAGGTACGGGCCGAGCCTACACTTGCCGAGACCGGTTTGCCGCAGCAACTCGAGATTTTTCAGAAAGTGGCGGATGCGCTTGGGGATGCTCCCCCGCTGCTCGATGCCCGGGATGTGTTGGAGGATCCGGAGGGGATGCTTCGGGCACTGTGCGCCGCTGTGCGGGTGGATTTCGATCCGGCAATGTTGCACTGGGAACCGGGACGGCGTGAGACCGACGGAATCTGGGGCGAGTACTGGTACGGGGCGGTAGAGAAGAGCACCGGGTTTCAGCCCTACCGACCGCCCCAGGTTGCTCTTCCGGCGCGGCTGCAGCCTCTTCTGGAGGAGTGCCGCGCCCTGTACGCGCAACTCTATGAATACCGCTTGCGAGCCCTGCGGCCGAGCGCGACAGGCTCCTAAAGCACCTCCACCGTTTCGTTGAAAGTCAGACCCGCTGCGGCAAGTTCGCGCAGGATTGGTTCGTAGATCGATGGATGTGTGGGCAGATGCGTGCCGCGCAGTGGCAGCTGGTCGGTCAGCAGTAGCTTGACACCGGTTGCCGCCGGCAGTCCCACGGTGCGTGACATGGCGGTGAATCCCTCCGGGTCACCTTTGGCGACCAGCGTGGAGGTGATGCGCTCGGGGGCGCGGTTGCCGTCGTACTCGACTTCGAGTTCATGCACCAGGATCACGATATCGGTACCGCCCGGTGGCATGGTGAGCTTGCTCTGCAGCATATGGACCAGCATGGCGGCACCGGTGTCGCCCACGCAACCGATCTTCTCTTCGGAAAAGAGCCCCAGCCATTCCAAGTTCCCCATGATGCGGCCGGTCGGGCTGATGCGCAGGAAGCGCGCCAGGCGTTGCCGCAGGTTGGATCCTTCGACATTGAGCGGCAGGAACATCTCGGTCACTTCGCGATAGCTGCGCTCGGCGAGCCGGGGAATGTGCAGATGCTCGTTCGGCAGTCCGAGGCGGACGATCTGTCCCCACGTCTCGCTCCAGCCCGGGTAGCGCAGCGTGCCGCGGATCATGGTGTGGACATGGTCCAGGCCGAAGATCTCCATGTAGGCGAGAGAGTCGCGATTGGGGTAGGCCTCGACGGTACCGATTCCATCGACATTGGTTGCCCAGGTGTGCTGAAAGACCTCGTGCGCAGGGACGATTTTGATCTTGTTGCGCTCCATGTACTGCGCACCACGCAGCCCGGCCATGACCACATTGCGGGCATTCCAGGTGATCACGTAACGGAGTGGGTTCTGCTCCTGATCCGGAGCCGGAATACCACTGCCGTAGGAGCGAAATGCCTTGATGCGCCCACCCTCGCTGCGAATCCGCTGGATCAGCGCCATGGCCGACATGTGGTCGATGCCGGGGTCCAGCCCGAGTTCGCAGAGCAGGAGGACATTCTGCCGCTGGGCATCCAGTTCCAGGTCGCGCACGGCTTGTGCGCGGTAGGAGGCGGAGACCATGTGGCGGGCATGATTGACGCAATCCCAGGCGACCAGGTCCTGGAAGATCGGCGGCAGCATGTTGACCACCACGTCGGCGTTGGCGATCTGGGCCGACCGCAGCGCCGCGTCCTTAACGTCGAAGTAGACCACACTGCCGCGTGGGTGAGCGCCAACCCGCGAGCGCGCCAGTTCGACGTCGAGATCGCCGACAGTAACAAACCAATCATGCTCGGAGGCGAGCTGCAGAAGATGCGAGATGAGGAATGCGGAGCTCTGTCCCGCTCCAAGGACCAGTATCTGCTTCACGGTCGAGTCCCTGAATGAACCGCGGTCTGCGGCCCATTGGCCAGTGCGGAAAAAACGTAAGGGGCAAAAGTGCGGACCGGAAAGACCGGAGAGCCTTTTCCCGGAGGATTGGGTGGTGGTTCAAAAACCGAGAGGCGCAACCATAACTCACTTTTGATGCGGTGACCTGTCAGTTTCTCTAACAGCCGTATTCCCCGCCTGGAAGGAATCCCGACATTCGGGACCGGCCCGGTCCCGGGGGGCTTCGCGGCCGTCGACGGAACGTGCTCCGATGAAGGTGTTTGTGGGATTTTTCGTCAGTGATGACCCTGTTGGCGTGAACCTTGCGGGTAAAGTCGGGCAAGCCGCCGCACCAGCCGCAAAGAGGTTCTGGCGAATGCGGAACTCGCGGAAGGTGCGCAGGAGGAGCCGGAGTATCTCCGGCGCCTGGAGGCACACGACAACCAGAAGGTGGTGTACCGGCGGTAAAGGCCCAGACGTGATAGGTCGGCCGGGAGCCTCTTCGTCAGAAGGGGCTCCCTCTTTTTGGGGCTCGTTGGTGAAGGCTGGGACGGCTTTGGCAGTGTGCAAGTAAGCCTCGTGGGGGGACGATAGAGTGAGATGAGGCCGTAGCGGCACCAACCTGGAGTTCCTTCCCTACCGGTTGCGGCCGCGCTGGTTCAATGGTATACCGTCATCACGACACACGTTACGTTGGGGAGTGTGACGCCATCTGTACCAAGCGGGATGCGGCAGTGGCCGCGCGATTGGACGCCTCTCTGGTTGACTTGTCCTGGATCCATCATGTTTCTCACGTTCTTCTCCTGCTGTGTCGCTTTTTCTCAGGTTCTGGCGGCCTCTTCAACCGGAGAGCCGTTCGCCTCCGGCATGAGTTGGATATCGGAGCCCATCACTGCGGCGGTAGTACCCGGGGATTCGGTGGGGATCGCCGGTATTGCGGCCTCGGCCGACGGCGAATTACAAGTGGTGTTTGAATCGTGGCATGGTTCGGATTGGGGGCAGCGTCGGCTCTGTTGGAGCGCACGAGTCAACAATCAGTGGCAGCCGCCCGAAGTGATCGCTGAAGAAGCGCCTTTTGCCCACGGTTTTGCGAGCAGAACCAACTATCTTCCGGCAATTGCGGTAGATGCTGATGGCAACCCTCACGTGAGTTTTCGGGCCCCCTATTCTCGCCCGCAGGAAGACGGCACGGCTTTGGGCACCTGGCGGATCAATTCACTGGAACATGCCTTTCGCGACAGCAACGGCACGTGGACAAGGCACCGGGTTGACGATGTATTTGGTGACGAGGGCTCCAGTTCTCTGGAAATTACTGCCAGCGGTCAAGTTTTGGTTGCTTTTCGCTGGCGGCACAAGCGTTTTGATGATGATGTAGCGGTCGTTCAGAGCATGGATGCGGCAGGAGAACTCTGGAGCGAGCCCTGTCCTTTGGTGAGCGAGCGAGAGAATCAGGAGCATGTTTCCCTGGCGCTCGCGGCCGACGGCGCGCCACGGATTGTTTGCACGGCGACGGTGCCAGGGTCAGGTGGGCACGGAAAGCGGATCGGGTTTGCGGCGGCGACTCCGGCGGCTGAGGGGGATTCGGCCTGTGTTTTTGGCTCATTTGTCTTCCGCGAGGAAAACCGGCTTCTCTTGCCGGGTTTCGGTGTTGAGTCGCACATGGACAATGCCGCGCTGGCCATTGGCGGTCCGGATGGTGCGCCAGCGCGCACCTTGGTTGTTTTTAATGGCAACGTCCTCTCGCAGCGGCCTGCGCTTTACTGTTCCTACGCTGATGCCGATCCGGAAGACCCGGCTTCCTGGAGCGCGCCGCAGCTTCTCGACGAAGATGCGGTCCACCCGTCGATCGTGATTGATGCCGAGGGCAAGGCTTGGGTGGTTTACCAGAAACGGAACGCGGGCTCCGGCCGCTGGTCGGTCCTGGTGATCTCCGGGCAGCCGGGAGAGTGGTCCGTTCCACAATACATCGATCCCAGCGGCGGGGATCAGCGCGTGGAGTGGGAGGAACCGGCAATTGTGGTGGACTCCACCGGGGTGCTGCACGTGGTTTACAACGTAGATCGGCTTGAAATCCGCCACGCCTGGACGCAGGTGGAGAGCGGAGGCGGGCCGGGCAGGAGAACCGAGCCGGGTTGGACCACACCCCGGTAGGATCTAGTTTCGCGGCGGTCGCAGCCGATGGAGGAGGGGCGTCACTTCCGCTGGCGGAATGTGCGTGGGCGTCGATTGAGATAGAGAAACCGTCATGTTGACGGCTTGGAACCCATCTCAATCCCGGAGTTGAAACGCAATGCGCGCTCTCATTCTCGCCGCCGGTCAGGGGTGCCGGCTGCTGCCCTTTACTGCGGATCGTCCGAAGTGCTGTGTTGAAGTAGGCGGGACGACGCCGATCGAGTTCCTCCGCAACAGCCTTGCGTTCTGCGGCGTTACCGAGCTGGCGGTCGTGGTGGGCTACCGCGGGGAGATGGTGAGACGGAAGCTCGGAATGGGGGTCCACTACATCGAGAATCCCGACTACGCCAGCACCAATTCGCTCTATTCGTTCATGCTCGCCGGAGAATGGGCGCGTGGCGGAACCCTCGTAATCAACGCGGATGTGTTGGTGGATCCCGCCTGTCTGCGCGAGCTGATCGTTGCCCCGGTCGCCAACGCGCTGCTCTATCAACGTCATCAGGAGTATGAGGCGGAGCAGATGAAGCTGGTGCACGATCCTGCCGGCAGGCTCCTGGCGATTTCAAAATCGCTGCCCGCAGAGGTCGCGCATGGTGAGAACCTTGGTGTGCTGAAACTCTCCGCCGCGGCCGTCGCAGCTGCTCGGCGCTTTGCCGAGACTGAAGCGGCCGCCGGCCGGACACAGAGTTGGATGCCCCTGGCGCTGCATGCCATGGTCGATCAGATGCCGGTGCATTGTATGGAGATCGGGGATCGTCCGTGGATCGAAATCGATTTCCCGGAGGATCTGGAGCGGGCCCGGAATCATGTCCTACCCGCGATCCGGGAGAGTGTTCGGGCGCAGATCGAGGTGGGCGTGTGAAAAAGACCGGGGTGCGACCGCGCCTCTCGAATCGCCGTGTGATGGGGGATGCCGGCGCATTTCTTGGCGCGAACTGGGTCGGGCAGTTGGTTGCCGTGGTGCGCTCATTCGCCGTGGCACGCTTGTTGGCACCTGAGCGTTTTGGGTTGCTGCAACTGGCGCTGCTGGTCTTCGAGTATGGCCGGAGTTCGCACGGTGGGCTGCTTTTCGGCATGACCAAGGAGGCTTCGCGGGCTGTCGGCGCCGGAGATGAGAAACGGCTGCATCGCGCCAAAGACACCGCTTTTACCGGTAGCTTGCTCCTTGGAGCGCTGGCCTTGGCAGTCGTGCTCCCGCTCTACAGATGGTGGCGTCCGGAAGCGAGTGGCGAGATGCGCCTGGCGATCGCGGCGGGACTGCTGATCGCGCTGGCCGCACGCATCCACACCTTTTACGTAGCGCTGCTGCGGGCGCAGCACAAGGTGCCGGCCGCGAGCATGACAGTGATCGCCTTTCAGATCATCTATGCGCTGCTGGCGATCGCCGCCGCGAAGTTCTGGAACGTTGAAGCGGTCTATGTCGCGATGGCGGTTGGCTATGGCGCGGCGGCTGCGCTGGCCTGGCACCTGAGTGCCTGGCGATTCCAGTGGGCGCTGCGTTGGAATGAACTGCGGCGACTGTTTCGACGGGGTGTGCCGGTGCTGGGGGTCACCTTCCTGTTCCGGTTGATCTCCAGTGTCGACAAGATCCTGGTGACCCACTTCTACGGGATCGCGGGGCTTGGGATCTATGCTTTGGCGAAGCGTGCCGGCGGGCTGGCGGCCGGCGCCGCGGAATCGATCCGCTGGGTGACGTTGCCGGCATTCCTGGAGGATGCCGGACGGCGCGCCGAGCCACGGGCGCAGCGAGCGCGGATGGTGGCGCTGCTGGAGGGCATGTGTTTTGTGCTGCCGCCTCTTCTGGCGACCGCCGCTCTGCTCTGCCATCTCCCGCTGCAGTGGTTTCTACCGAAGTACCTGGCCGCCGCCGGGCCCGCCCGGGTGCTGCTCCTGGGGGCGGGTTTCCTGGCCTTGGCGGGAGTTCCCCGATCTCTCCTGGTGGCGCTGGATCGAGAGCCGTGGTTGATGGCGGTGCAGGGGGGGGTGGTGGCCGTGATGGTGGCGTCGATGTCCGCGGTCCACGCGGCCGGAGGAGGACTGCTGGGTACTGCGCTGGCATCGGTCACCACCCAGGCGATCTACGCCGTCGCAGTGTTGGCATTGGCACTGCGTGCCACGGGGCTGGCCGGTGCGGGACTGGTCCGGACCGTGGCCCGCCTTTTCGCGCCGCAATGCGCAACGCTGGGGGCGCTCGTGGCGGCTGGCTGGTGGAGTGCCGGCGGTGGAGCACTGGAACTCTTGGGGCGGGCACCATGGCTGTGGCCGTGGCCGCGGGGGCTGAATGGGGCGGCGATCGCCATGGTGACGGTTTGGGGGGCGACGCTCGGAACGGCGGCCTGGTTGGGAATGCTCGGTGGAGTGTGGCGACGCCTGCGCCCGGCAAGTGGCGCCGCCGCGCCGGAACCAGGTGAGGCGGCGAGGGCTGTGGAGGTGGTGTCATGAGCCAGGTCAGTGGACCCAATGTTGTAATCCTGCTCCTGGACTGCGTGCGGGCCGATCACTTGGGATGCTACGGGCACGCCGGTGGATTGACGCCCAATATCGATGCGGTTGCGGCGGAGGGAACCACCTTCACCAACGCAATCTCTTCATCGATATGGACTCTGGAATCGGTCGCGAGCCTCTTCTCCGGACTCTACCCGAGTCAGCATCGAACCTACTATGGACACGCCTGGCTCGACCCCGCGTTTCCGACCCTGGCCGGCTGGCTGCAGGATCTCGGTTACGAGACGCGCTCGGCAACGCGCAATCCGTGGATTGCTCCGGAAACTGGATTGACGCGCGGCTTTGGAACCGTCACCGATCTGCGG
>JALXCG010000560.1 GCA_026991065.1 Gemmatimonadota bacterium
GGTGGAGAGAGGGGAGCGAGGGAGGAGGCGGGGAAACTCCGCGCTGGCGCCGGGAGCGTTGGGCGACTATTCTCAGGGCTTCAACTTTTTTCCCCCCAAGGAGAAACGCGGTGATCGATTTTCCTGCAGGACTCTACGCCGATCTGCGCGTGGAGGAGATTCATGAGACCAATCTGAGCTATGCGCTCGGTGATGTGTCGGAGTATCGCGAGCGCGACTACGCAGCGGCGTTTGTGCGTGTTTTTGATGGGCAGCGCTGGTTCTATGAGGGGCTGACCGAGGTGAGTCGGGCGCAGGAGGCGCTGAACCACTTGGCTTCGCTGGCACGGCCGAATGCCGCGATCGAGCAGCACCCGGTGGTGCGGGCGCTGGAGGTAAATCGGGGCGAGGTGCGGACTTTCGCCGAGGATGATCTGGCGCGGGTGCCGCTGGCGGAGAAGAACGCGCTGCTGCGGGGGCATTTTGGTGTCTTCGAGGAGCGGCCGGTGATTCGCAGTTGGAACGCGCTCTATCTGGATCGGCGCGAGTTGAAGCATTTCCGCTCCAGCCTGGGCAGTGATCTGCACTTTGATTCGCAGCGCTGCGGGGTGGTGCTGCGGGCACAGATGGCGGCGAACGGCAAGACCCATGTCGATCGGTTTTCGCACGCGGGGGTGCGCTTTGCCGAGCTGCGCGGGCTCGAGGAGCGGGCGGCGGCGGAGTTCGACCGGGCCGAGGCCTATGCGCGGGACGCGGAGACGGTGACCGCGGGGGCGATGCCGGTGGTGCTCTCGCCCGAGGCGGCCGGGGTTTTCGCCCATGAGTGCTTTGGCCACAAGTCCGAGGCGGATTTCATGGTGGGGGATGAATCGGCCAAGAAGGAGTGGGCGATCGGCACCCGGGTCGGCGCCGAGATTCTCTCGATCGTTGATGATGGGGCGGTGATGGGGTCGGGCTATGTGCCCTACGACGACGAGGGAACCCGCACCCGGCGCACCGAGTTGATTCGCAACGGGAAGTTGGCGGGGCGGCTGCACAGCGCGCTGACGGCGGCGGCGCTGGGCGAGGCGGTTACCGGCAATGCGCGGGCGGTGAACTACGCCTTCGAGCCGATTCCGCGGATGACAACGACCAGCATCGGCGCCGGCGACCTGACCAAGGAGGAGCTTTTCGGCAAGGTGGAGCGGGGGGTCTTTGTTGAGACGATCAACCACGGCTCCGGCATGTCGACTTTTACTCTGGCGCCGAATCGGGCCTATCTGATTGAAGATGGGCGGGTGTCGCGGCCGGTCAAGGTGGCGGTGGTGACCGGGCAGGTTTTCCAGGCACTGGGCGACGTGATCGGGCTCTCCGACCAGGTGGAGCTGCTCTCATTTGTTGGTGGTGGCTGTGGCAAGATGGAGCAGATGGGACTGCCGGTCGGTTTTGGTGGTCCCCATGTGCTGGTCAGAAGTCTCGATGTGCGGTGAGGTGGAAACAGTGAAGCTGAAGCATGAGAAGGTTGTTGAAACGGCGCGCGTGAGCACGATCTCGGTGGCGGATGGCAAGATCGAGTCGGTGCGCAGCAATGATGAGGTGCAGACCGGGTTGCGGCTCTTTGATGGGCAACACATCGCGGTCGCCGGGGCGCTGGGAAGGGCCGACGAGGCGGAGTTGGAGCAGCGGGCGCGGCAGGCGTTGGAGCTGCAGATCCCCTACCCGTTTGAACCGGCGGCGGAGTTGCGGCGGGCGGTGGATCTACCGGCCGGGCTGACCGATCTGGGGCGGGCGCTGACCGAGGTCGAGACACTTCTCGATGAGTTGCGCTCTTTCAAGGATTTCAGCTTTTCCGGAAAGATGAAGCTGGTCGACCAGGGCTTTCACCTGAGCAACGATTCAGGGCTGGATCTGCGGGCGCGGATCGCCTGTTCGGCGGTCAGTTTTCTGTTCAAGGAGGCGAATTCCGGCTCGGTGATGGATGGCTACGTGAGTTATGTGGGCCGCGAATATGATGGCGCGGCTTTTATGGCGCATACACGGGAAGTGCTGGAAGCGTATCGGCGGCCGGTGGCGCTGCCGGCCGGCGAGAAACTGCCGGTGGTGCGGGTCGCCTCGGCGGGGGGGATGGATACACCTTTCGGCTTCTTTGCGCAGGCCCTGAACGCGCGAGCCTTTGCGACCGGTGCGAGCGCGCTGGCGAAGCACCACGGAGAAACGGCGTTCAGCCCGGAGTTCACGCTTTGGCAGAGCCGGGATCCCGAGCACACTCTGGGCCCCTTCTTCGATGCCGAGGGAGTGGTCAATCCGGACGATCGTTACGCGTTGATCGACCAGGGGCGGGTGGTGACCCCCTATTCAGACAAGAAGTCGGCGGCCGATTTCGGCCTGCCGCTGACCGGCGCGGCCAGCGCTTCCTACGATGGGATGCCGAGCCTGGCGACCCCCTCTTTTGAGGCGGCGCGCTCGACGCGGAGCGTGAAGGAGCTGCTGGGGGGAGAACCGGGAGTTCTGGTGTGGATCTCGTCGGGTGGTGACTACACCCCGGATGGGCACTATGCGGCCCCGGTGCAGTTGGCGTTTCTTTTTGATGGCGAGCGGCTCCTGGGGCGGCTGCCGCAGATTCGCATCACTTCAACTGTATTTGACCTGTTTGGCGCGGATTATCTCGGGGTCAGTCGGGATCCGTGGCCCCTGTTCTCGCGTGATCATCTGCTGGTATCGCGGATGCACGTGACCGCTTTGGGTTGATCTGTCTCCATTCTTTCTTGCGAACCTCTGAACCGAGATGACAAAACACGTGGAACCGTTGCCGAAGAAACTGCGCATCGCCGAGATCGAAAACCGCTGCATGCAACGCTGGGCGGAAGAGGGCACCTATCGCTACGATCCGACCCGCCCGCGGGAGGAGACGTTCGCGATCGATACGCCGCCACCGACCGTCTCCGGGTCGCTCCATGTGGGGCACATTTTCAGCTACACCCACACCGATCTGGTGGCGCGCTACCAGCGGATGCGCGGGAAGAATGTTTTCTACCCGATGGGATGGGATGACAACGGTCTGCCCACTGAACGGCGGGTGCAGAACTTCCACAATGTGCGCTGTGAGCCGCATCTGCCCTATGTCGAGGGGTTTCAGCCGGACCGCAAGGCGAAGCGGCCGACGCCGATCAGCCGCCGCAATTTTATTGAACTGTGCGGCGCGGTAACGGCGGAGGATGAGCGGGCTTTCGAGGCGCTGTGGAGTCGTCTCGGGCTTTCGGTCGATTGGTCGCGCACCTATGCAACCATCGATGATCATTGCCGGCGGCTGTCGCAGTCGAGTTTCCTGGCGCTGCTGCGGCGGGGAGAGGTTTATGCGTCGACTGCTCCCTCGATGTGGGACATCGACTTCTGCACCGCGGTGGCGCAGGCGGAGGTGGAGGATCGCCCGGTCAAGGGGCTGGAGTTCCGGTTGCGCTTCGGGCTCGAGGGGGGCGGAACGCTGCCGATCATGACCACGCGACCGGAGCTTCTGCCGGCCTGCATGGCGGTGGTGGTGCATCCCGACGATGAGCGCTTCAAGCACCTGGTGGGCACGCGGGCGATCACCCCGGTGTTTCGGGTGCCGGTGCCGATTCTCGCCCACGAGATCGCGGATCCGGAAAAGGGCACGGGTGCGGTGATGGTCTGCACCTACGGTGATGTGACCGATGTGACCTGGCAGAAGGATCTGGGGTTGGGCACGCGCGTGGTGTTGGGGCGCACCGGGCGATTGCTACCGATCGAGTGGGGCAGTGAGGGCTGGGAGTCGCTCGACGCGGCGGCGGCGCAGGCGGCCTATGCGGAGTTGGAGGGGAAGAACGCGCGCCAGGCGAAGCGGGTGATGGCGGAGTTGCTGGCCGATCCGGCGCATGGCGTGGATGGCAGTGGCGAGGCACCGCTGGCGGGCGAGCCGGTGCCGGTGATGCAGCAGGTCAAGCACTACGAAAAGGGGGAGCGGCCGCTGGAGGTGATTCCGACGCGGCAGTGGTTTGTCCGCTTGATGGACAAGCGCGAGGCGCTGCTGGAGCAGGGGGCGAAGGTGGCTTGGCATCCGGCGCACATGCGGCACCGCTTCGACCACTGGGTGGAGGGGCTGAAATATGACTGGTGCATCAGCCGCCAGCGCTATTTTGGGGTGCCGATTCCGCTCTGGTATCGGCTCGACGCCCAGGGGGAGATCGACTACTCCAGCGAGCCGATTGTGCCGCGCGCGGAGGATCTGCCGGTCGACCCGATGGCCGACACGCCGCCGGGGTTCTCCGAGGAGCAGCGGGACCAGCCGGGTGGCTTCACCGGCGAGGCGGATGTTTTCGACACCTGGATGACCTCTTCGCTGACGCCGCAGATCGCCACCGGCTACGAGACCGACGAGGAACTCTACGCTCGCACCTATCCGATGGATATGCGGCCGCAGGCGCACGAGATCATTCGCACCTGGGCGTTCTATACGATCGCCCGCGCCTACATGATCGATGGGCGGATTCCCTGGCACAATGCGGTGATCTCCGGCTGGGTGCTGGATCCCGATCGCAAAAAGATGTCGAAGTCGATCGGAAATGTGATTGTGCCCACGGATGTTTTGGAGCGCTACGGTTCCGATGCGGCTCGCTACTGGGCCGCGCGGGCGCGGCTGGGGACCGACACCGCTTTCGATGAGTCGGTGCTGAAGACAGGCAAGCGCCTGGCGACCAAGGTCTTCAACGCCAGCAAGCTGGTGATTGGCCGGCTGCGCGAGGCGGGGATCGCGCCGGGCGAACTGAGCAGCGCTGATTTGACCCATCCGGTCGATCGCAGCGCGCTGCACTCGCTGCTGCCGGTGATCGCCAAGGCGAGCGAGGAGTTTGACCGGTTTGAGGCCGCCGGTGCTTTGGACGCGGTCGAGACCTGGTTCTGGAGCACCTTCACCGACAACTATCTGGAGTTGGTGAAGGAGCGCGCCTATCGGCAGGATCGGTCGGCGCTGGCCGGCTGGTCGACCGCTCTTTCGGTGGTGTTGCGGCTTTTGGCGCCGTTCTTGCCGTTTGTCACCGAGGAGGTCTGG
>JALXCG010000561.1 GCA_026991065.1 Gemmatimonadota bacterium
AGCCGGCAGTGGGATTGTGGAAGTCGGGGATGGTGAGCGTGCGCCACGCCTGGCGGGGCGGGTTGGCGTCGTCATACTCCTGGCAGGCGACCGTGAAGGCGCCGTCGCCGCTGAGCGCGGTGGGGATATTGTACCAGAAACTTACAGTGTAGCCGCTGTGCGGGCCGACATAGAGGGTCTGGAAGATCGCGGTGGAATCGGCGGCGCTGGGGTTGTGGAGCAGCATCGCATAGTCGCCGCTGTGGACAACGTGGCCACTCAGTTTCGGGTAGTTGGCCGGCAGCAGCTTGTAGACGGTCCAGGGGTGCAGCCAGTTGGGATGGTCGCCGCAGTCCTCGAAACCGCCGTTCATGACCCGGTTCGCGTCCGGGGCGCGCCACGGCCCGGAGATGGAATGGGCCTGCGCGGCGACAGCGCCGGGGCGGGCCGGGGCAAACGCCGCGCGCACCCGGTGCACCTCGATACCCGGCAGGGTGAGCCGCAGGGTACCCCACGCGGGATCGTAGGCGGTGGCGGCGGGTTCGCCGTCGACCTGCACCGCGATTGGGGGCTCGGTGACCCGCAGCACCAGATCGATGCTGTCGGCCAGGCCGGCGCGATTGTCCAGTTCAAGCAAGAGTTCAGCCCGCCCGCGATCGAAGCGGGCGCCGCTCAGGAGCGCCGGCTCCCAGGCGCCGATCGCCCGCACCGGTAGATCGCGAAGCGCCTGCTGGGCATACATGAAGCCGTGGCGCGAGAGCGTGGGCGGACCGAGCAGACGCCGGTCGAGATCCTCGGCGCGGTGCAGATCGTGCCACATGCTGTCCACTTCGGCCGCATCCCACCCCACCGATTCAAAGGCGTAGACCTTGACGAAGGGCCAATCATCCCGGTTCAGGTTGAAGTTGAGGCCGTTGTTCACACTGAATCCGAGCTGCATGACCGCGGCGAAATCCGCCGGCACAAAACGCCCGTAGACTTCGTTGACCAGCGGGTGAAAGCTCTCGCCGCTGATCAGCTTGGCGTTGTAGTTGACCATGCTGCCGATCGGGGCATAGCAGTGGAAGCCGGGAATCGCCGGGTCGGGATTGGGCTCATATTCGCCGAAACCGGTGCAGACCTGGTCCGCGGCGAACTCCCAGTAATCGCCGCCGAACCGCTCCGCGAATCCGAGCCGCTGGGTGAGCGGAACCATCCCCTTGGAAGCCAGATACCAGGCATAAGCGCCGCGCTCCTCCCAGCCGGGGACGCCCGCCGTGGCCAGCACACGGCCGATGCGGGCGCAGGCGACATACCCCATCCACTGCGAAGGGAACATGTCGAGGAACGCGCCGCCGGCACCATAGTCGCGCGCCGAACCGGCCATCCAGGCCCAATCGCTGACCACCTCCAGATAGTGGAAGATCCTGGCGATCTCCGCCTCGGCGGCGATGATGCGATCCCAATCGCCGGAGTGGAGCGCATAGTGAGCGATGAACTCCAGAGGCGCGCCGGAGCCGCAATCGGGATCCAGGGGCTGCTCCGGGTAGCTGTCCTGTGAGAGCAGATAGTCGTAGGTGATGTTGGTTCCGGGAACCTGGCGCTGCTTCCACACCCCCTCCGGGCTGAAGTCGAAGAGCACCCGGTCCAGCACCTGCTCGCAACGCTTCAGGTAGAGGCGGCGGCTGGCGGGATCGACCACCGGCAGCGCCTCGAAGAGCCCGTGCGCCGTGCTCAGCGACCAGCCGGTGACGCTGTGGGTCAGATCCCAGACCAGGTCGGTGGCCCACAACTCCACCTGGCGCGAGGTGCGGTCGAACCAGGGCGAGCGCCGCGTCGTCGGCACCAGGTTCAGGTTCCACAGCGGCGCCAGCGGGATGCTGTATTCCACCTCGGTTTGCCCGGGGCAGGAGGCGTAGGGCCCCTGTTTGGTGGGCATGCCGAAGTCGACCGGCCGGGGCTGGAAATCGACCGGATAGCCCTGGGTGGAGGCGTAGTAGAGCAGCGGTGGGTAGGGGGCGGCGCCGCTCAGCGGGGTGCCCCAGTCGTCGCTCCAGGGTTCGCTGCCGAAGAGATCGTGGATGGTGACAGTATTGGCGGCGGTGTCGATGCGAAAAGTCTCGCTGCAGGAGGAGAGGAAGGGCAGCAAGCGCCGGCTGCGCTCGCGGCAGAGATCGCTGATGGCGGCGGGAAGCGAGTCGGACCAGGCGGCGACCTCACCCAGCGAGCGCGGAGCGACGCCGTCGAGCGGGACGCAGAAGATGTCGGTGGTGGCGCCGCTCTCTTTGTCAAAGCGCACAAAGAGTTCGCCGTGGGACCACTGGATGAAGCGCGGCTGATTGGAAAAGGCGAGGAGCAGCGGCACCTGGACACCGAGCGCCGGGCCATCGGCGAGCCAGGTGAGCAGCCAGTTCTCGCTCCAGTCGCCGTCGCTTTCGCGGTTGTAGTAGATCTCGCCAATGCCCGGAGCGCTGAAATCCACGGTGCGGGTGCCGCTGCTGTCGCGGTAGGCGAAGCAGCCGAGCGGTTCGTCCGGCGCGAGGGTGAAGACCGCCTCTTCGGTGGAGAGCAGGATTCCGGGTGAGAGCGTGTTGTAGGCCAGCCGGTAGCTACAGTTGCCGCGCTCCACCAGGATCTTCTTGAACACCCAGTTGCGCTCCAGGATCGAGACCTGCGGCGGGCCGGGATCCTCGCCCTCGTCGCGGGCGCCGAAAGCGACACCGAAGGGGTTGCCGGCGACGGTGCGGACCATCCAGTCGGGGTGGACGCGGCCGATCAGGTTGCCTTCGTATTTGTTGTCGTCACTGGCGTCGAACTCGGGCCAGGTGCCGAAGCGCCCCAGGGTGGTGTCGGCGACACCGGGATGCCACGGGGGCGCGATGCGGAGGGGGCTGGCGGCGGTGGTAGCGCCGGTGCTGCCCGCGGTGCCGCCGGCGAGGAGTGCCAGGAGCGCCGGGAGCAGAAAACAGAGCGGGAGTTGGCCGACACGGTGCGGAGGGAGCGGGCGGAGCCGCGGCAATGGGACGAGGCGCATGGCGGGTTCCTTTGGCCGATCTGCCGCGCCGGGCCGCATCCTCTGCCCGGCGCGCTACGAGTCCAAACAATGCCTGTGAACATTGTAGCATGCCCGCCGGTGTGGCCCGGCCGGCATGGCGCTGTTCCTGGCCGCCGGTATCGCCGGGCCGACGACGGCCGCCCCAGCACAGCCACCCACGAGAATCTAAATATGTCGCTGGAACCGGGAATCCCCTGGGTGCTGGAGGATTAGCCAGGCGCCCCCAGCTTCATCCACAGATAGCTCATCCGCAGCGCGCCCGCGCGCGCCGCTTGGGCGTGGTCGACCACCGTGGCGTGGCCGCCCTCGGTCTCTTCGTAGTAGAGCACCGGGTGGCCGAGCGCGCGCAGCCGGGCGACCATCTTGCGGGCGTGGCCGGGATGCACCCGGTCGTCCTGCGTGGAGGTGGTGAAGAACGCTTCGGGATAGTCCATTTCGGTGCGCAACCGGACGTTGTGATAGGGCGACCAGCGCCGGATGTAGGCCCACTCCTCCGGCTGGTCCGGGTCGCCATACTCGGCCATCCAACTGGCCCCGGCGAGGAGCTTGTGGTAGCGGCGCATATCCAGCAGCGGCATCTGGCAGACCACGGCGCCGAAGAGTTCCGGGCGCTGAGTCATCACCGCGCCCACCAGCAGGCCGCCGTTGGAGCCGCCCATGATGCCGAGCCGGTTCGGGGTGCAGACACCCTCCGCGATGAGTGCCTCGGCGACCGCGATGAAGTCGTCGAAGCTCTTTTGGCGCCGGCTCTTCAGCGCGGCCTGGTGCCACCGCGGACCAAATTCGCCGCCGCCGCGGATGTTGGCGATGGCGAGCGCGCCGCCCCGCTCCAGCCAGGTCGCGCCGAGAGCCGCCATGTAGTCGGGGGTCATGGAGACCTCGAAACCGCCATAGCCGTAGAGCAGCGTGGGGGTTTGGCCGGCGGTGCCGGCGCCGGCGCCCGGCGGAGTGACCAGGAAATAGGGGATGGCGGTGCCGTCCGCGGAGATCGCCCGGCGCTGCGTGACCTCCATCCCGCGGGCATCGAAATGCGCGGGGGCCGACTTGATCTGTTGTGGCGCCGTTGGATCCGCCTGCGCCGTTGCCGCCGCCGCCGTCGCCGCCGTCGCCGCCGTCGCCGTTGCGGCCACGGCCGCCGGGGCCGCCCCCGCATCGCCGCAATCGCCCGCCAACCAGAGGCTTGGAGGGGTGAGAAAATCGGCGTAGCCGAAGAGGTAGAAACCGCTGTCGGCGGAGCATGAGCGCACTCCCGCCTGGCCCGGCCCCGGCAGCGGGATGCGCCGTCGCTCCCAAGTGTCCGCCGCCGCCCGGCCCGCTTCCGACCGCGGCGGCCGCAACTCGTAGAGCTGCCCGCGAACATTGTCGAGAACACTCATCAAGACGCAATCACGCGTTGTTGTTACCGCTTTCAGAGCGCGGGTCGGCGCGGGCTCGAAGAGCACCTGGAAGCGCCGGCTGCCGCCGAGAAACGCCTCCAGCTCGATCGCCAGCAGCGCATCCTGCGGGTAGCGGTGGGTGCCACCCGGCGTGCCGGCCGCGCCCGCCGCGCCGCCCGCCGCCGCCGGTTCCGCCACTTCCCAGTCGGAGCGCAGCGAAACCAGCAGCCAGCCGCCGAAGATGGTGCGCAGATCGGCGTCCGGCGGCAGCTCCAGCTTGATCAGCCGCGCCTCGCCCGCGCTGCCTCCCGCCTCCCGCCGCGCGTCCTCCCGCCGCAGGTAGTAGTCGCTGCCGAAAAAGCTCCGCATGCGCCGCACAATGTCGTAGCGCCCCTCCGCCCGCGCCAGGCTGTAGCCCTCGACCAGCACATCCTCCTCCTGGCCGCGGAAAACCAACTCGGCCGCGGCCAGCGGCGTGCCCCTGCGCCACAGCTTCAGACAACGCGCGTAACCGCTCCGGGTCAGCGTTCCCGGCCCGAAATCGGTCGCCACCCAGAGGTGGTTGCGATCCCTCCAGGCCACCTGCAACTTCGCCAGCGGCAGGCGAAAGCCATCGCCCGGGAAG